>NZ_JAQTUH010000005.1 GCF_028710345.1 Sulfuricurvum sp.
GCGATAGCATCGCAGAAGGTAGTGCTAATACCTTTACGATCAACCTCTCTAACGCAAGCACCACAGCAACAACCGTAAACCTTGCTCTCTCTAATGGCACCGCAACCGTTGGAACCGATACCGGTACAACGTACAGCGTCAGCTATGATGGAGGAGTGACCTATACAACCCTTGCAGGATCAACCGCAACCGTCCCTGCAAACGCAACCTCGTTCTTGGTACAAGTGAGTACGGTTGCTGATTATGTGAATGAATCTACAGAAACTTATACATTGACTGCAACAGCTAACAGTGTATCAAAAGGAGGAACAGGAACTATTACCAATGTTGATCATGTTCCTACTCCGTTTGCTGATTCAAATACAGTATTGGAAGATAATTCAGCTACCGGTAACGTTTTAACGAATGATACTGACCCAGATAGTGGTACTACACTAAGTGTTACTCAATTTATTATCAATGGTTTAACTTATACTGCTGGTGCAACTGCGGATTTAGCTGGTGTTGGAAAACTTGTCATAAATAGTACAGGTGACTATACTTTTACTCCGGTTACAAACTGGAGTGGTACCGTGCCGACAGCAACATACACTGTTTCTGATGGTACCATGACTGCAACAAGTACATTAAATGTTTCTGTGACTGCTGTTGCCGATACACCGACAGTCAGTATTAATGGAAGTGCATACATAACGCAAACCATCGATGTTACAAATGCATCAACTACCAATAACGGCTTTACAATAACGGCATATGATGCTAATGGAACTGCTTTGGTTAATGGAATCAGTACTCATACAACCGATCCATCAGGATTTGGGGTAGCAGGGGATGTAAATGGTGTAGCTACAGGAGCAAATGCTAAAGGTGATTCTACTGAAATTCAATATGATACTACTCTTAATAAAGCAGAATCTATTGATGTAAAATTTAGTAATTCTGTATCCTCTATTGATGTTTCATTTGCATGGCAAAATAATCACGAAACAGTAGAAGTTCAATTCTACAGCGGGAATCATGTGTTGGTCGGAACAAGTACTTATTACGGAGGTTTTGACGGTGCTGATCCAGCCAAGACTCTATCTCCATCTAGCGGCGTATCTTTTAACGAAGTTGTATTTACTACTCCTGCTGTGGGTGATGACTATTTGATTCACTCAATTTCGTTTGAAAAATTGTCAGCCTCAACTTCAACGGTGACAACAAACGACAACAGTACAGTTAGCTTGAATGTTGCATCTGCATTGACTGATACTGATTTATCAGAAACATTGGTTACAAAAATTAGTGGAATTCCTGCTGGATATACAATTACGGATGGAACTAATACCTTTACAGCAACTACGGGTTCAACAACTGCCACCGTAACAGGTTGGAATTTAGCTGCATTACAATTAGATGTACCTATGAATAGTAGTAGCGGTACTGTGACATTGACGGCTACGGCTACGGCTACAGAAACATCTAATAGCTCTAATGCTTCAGCTTCAGCAACTTTTGATATTGTTGTTGTTCATAAAAATAGTGTACCAACAACTCTTCCTGTGACTGTTAGCGGAAATGAAGATAGTGTAATCCCAATTACGTTAACTGCTAATGATGCCAATGGTACAGTAGCAAGTTTTGTACTTAACAGTCAGCCACTTAACGGTTTACTCTATTTAGATGCTGCTATGACACAACTTGCACCAGGCAATACTGCATTAACGGCAACCGGCAATGCATTGACATTGTATTTTATGCCTGATAGTAATTGGAATGGTGCTACTACTTTTAATTTTAATGCAGTAGATAATGAAGGGGCATCTTCTTCGACAGTTTTAGGAACTATTAATGTCGCACCAGTGAATGATGGAACATCGATTACCATTAATGATGCTTTCTATACAACGATTGGTACACCAATTACTATTACAGCGGCACAGTTGTTGTCTAATGATACTCTCATTGACCATGCTAAATTGACAGGTATCACAAATATTACTACTCCAAATGGAACATTAGTCGATAATGGTAATGGTACCTATACCTTTACCCCATCATCGGTTGGAACAGGAACTTTCCAATATACCTTGACTGATGATAATGGCGATACGTCAACAGGAACAGTAACCTTAGGCTCATACGCAGCAGGCACGGTTATTCAAAATGTTTATGAATCTGGCTTGTCTTCCGGCTCAATGGCAAGTGATGCATACACTCCGATAGTACAAACGGGTGCATTGGGTTCTATCACAAATATCGTTGTGAATGGAATAACCTATACACTTACAGCAAGTAATACGACGATTACAACCACGTACGGTCATTTAGTTGTTAATAATACAGGTTCTTATACCTATACATTGGATCATGCAGTTAATAATAGTACGCAAGCTGGCGCAACATCTACCGATTATACAGAAATATTTACAGCAACGAAAACAGCAGGGGGGAGCGCAATACTTAACATGGTTATCCATGATGATACACCATCAGCAACACCAGGGACAGTCATTATCCCAGAAAGTACATTGCCGTCTTATAATATTGTCCTTGTCCTAGATTGTTCAGGAAGTATGTTAAATGCAGTAAACGGTGGTGAGGTAAAAGATGGAAATGGTAACTACAGTACTCGTATGCAAATGGCACAAAGTGCACTCAAATCGCTTGCAGCCGAATATTTTTCACAAACATCGGATATAGCAATTAAAGTTGTTTTATTCGCAGGAAATAACACTGCAAGTTTGGCGAATGATAGTATTCTTCTTAATGGTGGAGCTGCTTATACCTCTTATGCAGCTATTTCGACTGCCATTGATGGTGTCGCAACGACAACGGTTACGGCTACAGCTGCTACGAGTACTGTTAATACTGCATATAGCAGTGTGTTTGGTATGATGACCGATTACCAATCGGCATTGGCAAAAGCACAAACTGCCATGGGAACGGGTGTCGCAGGAAAAGATAATATTGTTTATTTTGTATCGGATGGGGCACCCACTAGAGGTGATATGACTACTGCACCGGAAGTTGCATACAACACATGGGCTGCAACGAATAATATTACATCGTATGCAGTGGGAATCGGGACAGGGATTACCGATGCATCCAAATTAAATCTAATCCATAATGTTGATTCGTTAGGGGATGGCGTAGTAGATCCGGCTATTATGGTTCCAGAACTCAGTTCTCTTGAATCGACATTGCTTTCAACCGTTCCACCGTCATTCGGAGGGAATGTATTGGAAGCATCAGGACATCAAACAGTAACCTACGGTGCAGATGGCGGATATATTTCGAAAATGACATTGTCGCTTGATAGTAACGGTGATGGTATAGCTGATACCGATGTTGCATTTACTTATAATAAAACGACAGGGGTAATTACGAGTGATCATAGTACGATAACCGGTTGGAGCACTTTAACCGCTTCTTCGATGATACTTGGAAGTGCTAATGGATTTACACATGGTTCTGTTGTCTTTAACTTTACTACCGGTGATTATACGGTTTATACACAAGGGACTGCTTCAGCAGGAACAACATTTAATCTAAACTTTATCGTTACTGATAATGATGGTGATACAACATCAACCTATCAAACTATTGATATTGTTAATGGTAAACCTATCGCGAATAATGATAGCGATACTTTATTTGCAAAAAATACTTCTCTTACTGGAAATGTGGTAACGGGTGAAGGGACTGATGGAGGATTGAGTCTTGGTAATCAAGTAACACAGTTTACAGCGCAAGGAGTTGGAGTTGACCATATTATCGACAATGCTGTGGTAACATCGATTAACTTCCATGGAGTAAATTACACCCTTGGGTCTTGGAGTGGAAGCACCTTTACCGCAGCAAATAGTAGTGGCAGTGGAACAGGATATACATATACTATTACAAATGGTCAGTTAACATGGAATGCGACAAGCGGTGGACAGCAACTGGTATTCAATACCGATGGTTATTATAAATATACACCGCCGACAGTGGACGTTCCAACACAAACGCTAGCTGCATTGCAAACGGTTAATCTAACCAGTTTGGCAAATGTGACTGCTGGAGGATTAACATTACAAGGTTTAACAGCAGTCGATACGGTAGCTCATACCACTGCTACACAATCCTTTACATCGACGACTACCGTTGCTACTGCTTCAACAGCAGGGGTGACTTTAAGTGCAAAAGATTATCTCGGTGGAACAGCTGCAACATTGTCTTATGCTACTGCTGGAGCTAGAATTGATTCGACAGGAACAACAACAGATAGTACAACAGCAATTGATAAAAATGAAGCACTGACGATTAGTTTTAGTACAGCAAAATTTGTGCAGGGTGTGAATGATCCTGTAATAACATTGACTGTCGCTACAGCAGGAAATGTAGTTTATAATGTTTACAATACGAGTGGTGTATTCTTAGGTAACACTACTGTTGCAGTGGCAGCAGGGACACAAACGATTTCACTAGCAGGTTATTCAAATGTTGGATCTGTTTCTGTTCAAGCAACAACAGCAGCTATTCAAGTAAAAAGTGTCACTTATGCCGATCCAACTACTGCGAGTGTAACCTATCAAGCCGCGGGTGCAGGAGTTACCGGAAATGTGGTTGGTGTTGATACACTAGAGTCGTTGGTGATTAATTTTAATCAAGCAACGTATGCAGCCGGAGTAACAAATGTCACTTTGACTGCGTCACGTGCAGATACGTTTACCTATACCATTTATGGTATTGATGGGGCGTTATTAGGACAAACCAGTAGTGCAGCCGCAACATTTACAACTGATCCAACCTATAGTAATATTGGGAAAATCGTCGTTACAGCAGCATCGGATACTACTATTAGTACAACGTTTAGTAGCATTAAATTTCAATCGATTACGAATAACGCTACTGCAACGGCTGTCGATGGAACGGATGTTACCTATACGTTAACAGACAGTACGGGTGATCAATCATCGGCAATGTTACATCTTAATATTGTATCGAATGAGTATACCGGAACCAGTGGAAATGATACTATCACAGGTAGTACAGGTAATGATTCCATATCTGGTCTTTCTGGTGATGATACAATCCATGGCGGCACCGGTCATGACATTATCAACGGTGGAGATGGTAATGATACTCTTTATGGAGATGCGGGCAATGATACCATTAACGGTGGTGCAGGAATAGATAGCATCTATGGTGGTGATGGTAACGATATCATTGATGGAGGCACTGGAGCCGATAGTATCGATGCAGGTGCCGGAAATGATACCATCACATATGATGCAGCAGATACAATGATCGATGGTGGAAGCGGCATGGATACAATCCTACTTGCGAGTGGAACGTCGATTGATTTCAGTTTGCTTAATACTTCTAATGATACTATGCATCAAGTTGAAATCATCGATCTTAAACCAAATGGTGATCATAAATTAACAAATCTAACGTTGCAAGATGTTCTTGATATTACTCAAGATACTGCGCATACAGTTCAACCATCGAGTGAACTAGTCATACTCGGTGATATGGGTGATCAAGTAACGTTACAAACGAATGCAACACACAGCGATTGGTATAAATCAGGTACAGGAACGGTTCTTGATAAAGATAATATTTCTCATGATGTAAATATTTACCAAAATCATAGTGATCCAACTGTTACCGTTAAAGTTGAACAAACAATCGATCAACATCTTGTGTAAAATTTCGATAGAATAAGGGTATGAAAAAGAGATTTACCCTTTTCATCGTTTTGGCGGTTTTGACCGCTACCCTCATTAGCTCTCCCGAATTTTTTATTGCTAAACCTTTTTTGGATAAAATCGAAAAAGAGTATGGTGCATTTGCCCTTCGTCGTGCGGTATCTTTAGTGGCTATGATGAACAGTGTCAGAGATGCTGATGAGATGAATAAGCTTGAAAGTGTTAATGAATTTTTTAATCGTACACCCTATGCATCGGATCAAACAACATGGGGGGTAAGTGATTACTGGGCAACACGGTTAGAATTTATCGGTCGTGATAAAGCTGATTGCGAAGACTATGTTATCGCTAAATATTTTACCCTTAAAGAACTGGGTGTTTCACCCAAAAAGCTTTACATGACGTATGCTAAATCGTTACGTTATCGAACTGCTCATTTAGTGCTTACCTATTATGAAACCCCTAAATCTGTCCCTTTGGTCTTGGATAACTACAATTACAAGATTCTCCCTGCATCGGCACGTAATGATTTGGTACCGATATACAGTTTTAGCGGCGATGAGCTTTTTTCTGCCAAACAAGCCCAAATCGGAAAACTCGTACCTGCTTCAGGGGAGCAAAAACGTCCGTGGAACGAACTTACAATCACACAACAAAAGGAATAAATCATGAGCTTATTTAAACAACTTGCCATTATGTTGACGCTGTTTTTAGGGATTATACTCGCTTCGGTTATGGTACTGAACTTTAAAACGGCGAGTGAATTTATCCAAAATCAGCTCTATACAGATGCTAAAAATACGGCACATTCATTAGGACTTTCGCTCTCAAAAGTAGCTGATCCAAATGATCCATCAAGCATGGAGACGATGATTAATGCGATTTTCGACAGCGGGTATTATCAAAGTATAGAACTGGATGATTTGGATGGCAAAGTGGTGTATGAACGTCATAACGATATGCTCGTGAGTGATGTACCGCAATGGTTTATTTCGGCAGTAAAAATTGAGAATGCGAGTGCAACCAGTAATATTATGATAGGTTGGAGTCAATTTGGGACATTACACGTTAGCGGTCATACGGGAAATGCTTATCGTCAATTGTACTCGACATTGATCAACCTTATTGAAACTTTTTGTATGATGGGTATCGTTGTTTTTGCTTTTCTCTATATCCTTCTCAGCTTTAGCTTAAAATCACTCAAACGGATAAAAGATCAGGCCAAAGCGATTATAGACAATCAGTTTATTTTTGAAGAGAAAATCCCGTTTACGACGGAATTTCGTTCTGTAACGGTTGCTATGAATGCAATGGTAGGTAAGGTTAAAGATATTTTTGAACGTGAAAATGAAACACTTCGACGTTATCATGAATTGCTCTACAAAGACAGCGAGACGAAACTCTATAATCGTCGCTATGTTGTCTCGAAACTCCCCGATTATCTCCAAGCCGATACCTCTAATTGTGTCGGTATGTATGCATTGTGCAGTTTTGATGAGTTGGATCACTTTAAAAAAGAGTTTGGTTATGAAGCGTATCATCATCTGATGATTGATTTTTCAAACGAATTGAATAGTCAATTTTCACAGAGTCCCTCATCGATGATTGCACGACTGAATGAGAGTGATTTTTTTGTGGTTCTTCCAGCACAAAGTTTGAACGAAATTCATAAGGGTATGAGTGCTGTGATGGAACAGCTAAAAGAGCAGCTGTATAAAGAGTATGAAGGATCTTCGGAATATCTTATTTTCGGATGTGCACTCGGAAATTACAGTGAAAAAGATACCCTTAAATCACTATTCTCACGCGCTGATTATTCGGTTACTCATGCAAAATTACGAGCAAATTTTACGATTGATATTGCTCATGAAGAGGAATATGCTTTGGTTCTCGGTCGTGAAGAGTGGCGTCAAGAACTGTTATTATCATTGGAAGAGTCCCGAATGTTATTGGCATTTCAAAGTGTTGTTAGTTTCCATAATGATGCGTCAACTGTATTACATGAAGAGATATTCCTACGACTTCTTGATCGTGAGGGGGTAATTCACTCGGCAGGATATTTCATTCCGGTTGCAACCAGTCTTGGACTTGTAGAACAGCTTGATCGATATATGATCTCAAAAGTGCTTAAACATCTAAAGGATGATGGCTCAACAGTTTCTATGGCTCTTAATCTTAGTAGTGATTTTGTTACCAAATATACCAATATGGAATGGCTCAAAGAACAATTAAGTGCTTTTGCTAAAACCAATACGACCCCATTGTGGTTTGAGGTGAGTAATTCAATAGCACTTTCTGAGATAGATGCGGTTAAAAATATCAGTATGTTGGTTAAAAGTTTTGGTCACCGTTTTGGTATTGACCATTTTGCTATTCCAGAGAGTGGGGCAGGGTATTTGCAAGTGATTCGTCCCGATTATGTTAAATCCAATGGATCGTATTTGAGTGATATGATGATCGATAAAGAAAACGGCAACTCACGAGAGAGTTTTCATAATCTTGCAAAAAGTTTAGGGATTTCTATCATTGCAATTATGATTGAAAACACAGAACAAATGGAAGAGCTTCGTCAGATAGGGCTAAATAACTTCCAAGGCTCATTTGTCGCTCCGGTAGCAATGTTATAATTGAATTAATCAGTTTTTTTCTTACGGGTGAGGACGAATGCGAAAACTGCTACAACCGCGAGAAGTATAAAAATATTGCCTTGTTCGACCATAAAGTGTCCTTTAAAATGTATGAATTACAGATTATACCATAGCGCACTGTAAGTGATATGAGCGTACACTTCGATTATGAAAACCATAACCCCCGAAACCCTCCGTTACCTACCCACCACCCGTGCCGAAATGGACTCACGCGGATGGGAACAATGCGATGTAATTCTTATAAGTGGTGATGCCTATATCGATTCACCTTTTATCGGGGTTGCGGTCGTGGGGCGTATATTGGAGCGGGAGGGGTATCGTGTCGGGATTATCGGACAGCCTGATATCACTACCGATGATGTAATGCGCTTGGGTGAGCCGAAACTCTTTTGGGGGGTGAGCGGCGGGAGCGTCGATTCGATGGTCTCCAACTATACCGCGACCAAAAAATTCCGCAACAGCGATGACTATACCCCCGGTGGTGTCAATAATGCACGACCCGATCGTGCGACGTTGGTTTACACCAACCTAATCCGCAAATATTTCAAAAACACCGTCCCTATCGTCCTCGGAGGTATCGAGGCGAGTTTACGCCGTGTTACCCATTATGACTACTGGACGAACAAACTGCGTAAACCGATACTCTTTGATTCCAAAGCCGATTATCTCATTTACGGAATGGGGGAGGGGGCGATTGTTTCTCTGCCCAAAGCGTTGTCAAACGGTGAATCTCCCCATAACATTCGAGGGGTATGCTATATTGCGAAAGAGCCACGTGAAGAGTATTTGAGACTTCCATCCCATCAAGAGTGTTTAGATGATAAAGAGCGCTACATCGATCTCTTTGATGCGTTTTACGATAACAATGACCCCATCTCGGCAAAAGGGTTGTGTCAAGAGGTAGACGGACGCTACGCGATCCAAAACCCTCCCGCCGATTATTTGGATGAGAACGAAATGGACGCGGTATCTGCATTGCCCTTTACCCGTGAGCTTCACCCTTACCATCGACCCAAAGGTGCTGTGAAGTGTCTGGAGACGATCAAATTTTCTATCATGACCCATCAAGGGTGCTGGGGAGAGTGTAATTTTTGTGCTATCGGCGTTCATCAGGGGCGTACTATCCGTACCCGCAGTGAGGAGTCCATCCTAAAAGAGGCGACGCAGTTTACCGAGTACAAAGATTTCAAAGGAATCATCAGCGACGTCGGAGGCCCAACGGCAAACATGTACGGCTATGAGTGTACTAAAAAGCTCAAACACGGTACGTGTGCTCATCAGAGATGTGTCGATGATACCCATCTTTGCAAATCCATGAAGGTCGATCACACCCGTGTCATCAATCTCCTTCGACGGCTTCGTGAAGTACGCGGAATCAAAAAAGCATTTGTCGCTTCGGGTGTTCGTTATGATCTCATAAACGAGGATAAAGCTCAAGGATACGAATATCTCAAAGAGATGGTGCGCCACCACATCTCAGGACAGATGAAAGTCGCCCCCGAACACACCTCCGATCATGTCCTCCACCTCATGAACAAACCGGGGAAACAAACCCTCGTCGATTTTAAAAAGCTCTATGATCAGCTCAACCGCGAAGAGGGGAAAAAGCAGTTCTTGACCTACTATCTCATCGCCGCCCATCCGGGATGTACCGAGAAAGATATGCACGATCTCAAACGCTTTACTACGGATGAGCTAAAGATGAACCCTGAACAAGCACAGGTCTTTACCCCGACCCCTGGAACGTATTCTGCCGTGATGTACTACACCGAGATGGATCCTGCCACCCGCAAAAAAATCTTCGTTGAAAAAGATACGGCGCGTAAAGAGAAACAAAAACAGATTGTTGTTGCTAAAGATAATTTTAAGAGCGGGTTTGGGAGTTAAATGTTTTATCATAAAAGGAGGTTGTAAATGAAAATAAAATTATTGATAATACTTGCTGGTCTAATTCTATTGATTGGATTTTTTTATTTTTATGATTTTAATCGGGAAGGGCATGGATTGGAGATTGAGAATCATTCGGATGGCAATATCACAATATTAAAAATTGTCAATGATGATAAAGAATTAATTCTTCCAATAGGCGCAGGAGTTTTAGAATCAAAACCACATAATCAAAACGTTTTCAATCATGATTCTATTGGTGGGTGTGATGTTTTAACGTCTGGACGCTATACGCCTGGTACTCTTAAAATTACCATTAAAAATGAAATTGGCGAAATAAAAACTGCTTCATGTATTTTAAAACGTTCAAGAAATGTAGGTATTTCCTATGATAGTGAATTTATTGTTCAGTATATGGGTAATAATCAATTGATGTGTCGAAATATAGGTTTTGAAGGAGTTGATTGTGCTTCTCCTGATCGAAGATTAGGAATCAAAATTATAGATGCAAATACATCTTCTTAAATATCTTGTATAACTTACTTTTCCGTTCGTGGTGAGCTTGTCGAACCATGAACTACACACCCTTCGACAGGCTCAGGGCGAACGGGGTAAAATAAGTAAATGCAAATTTACTCTCATTTAGCCGAAATAAGATAAAATATTTAACAAGAAAAAAAAGGGGGTTGAATTATGATAAGTTTATCTATTCAAGAACCGAAAATCGAGCATTTTTTTAAACATTCACAAGAAGAGATGATCAAAGCACTGCGCTTTATCGTTGAACATGAGATCGACTATGTTGAATCCTCATACGAGCTTTCGGCTGAACAAAAAAAAGAGCTTTCATCACGTATCGAGTCGTATCACAATGATCGCTCCATTGGAAAATCATGGAGCGACATCAAGAATTTATTATTGTTTCGAGATTGAATTTTAGATGTTACAAAAGGAATATTTTAAAATCGGATTTGGGAGTTAATAAAGCGGTTCCGGTTTTCCGGTGTAATATCCTTGGGAATAATCGATCCCATGTTCTTGAACAGCGACATAAATCGCTTCATCACTGACAAATTCGGCAATCGTTGCAGCCCCAATTTTACGAGCAAAATCGACGATAGTATCGATAATGATAGCGTGACGGTTGTTGGTTGTTATTCCGCGAATAAGTGAACCGTCGATTTTGATATAATCGACTCCCAATTTTAAGATATTTTCAAAATTTGAGTATCCTGTTCCAAAATCATCAATAGCGATTTTAGCCCCTAACGCTTTTACTTGGGTAATAAAGTGGGTTACTTCATCGTAATTTTCTATCCCCTCAGACTCCAAAATTTCAAATACAATGCGAGAAGCTGTGTTCGTTTCGGTAATGATTCGGATAATCTCACTTACAGTGGATGGGTTTCGTATGTCACTGTCTGAGAGATTAATGGAAAACTCTTCATGACGATTTTCAAAAACATGACAGGAGTGTTTGACCACCTCTCGTGTAATTTGGGGATAGAGCTTGGTTTTTTTTGCAATCGATAAAAAATCATTGGGGAGGATAAGTACTCCGTTTTCATCTCTCATCCGTACCAAAGCTTCGTATTTATCAATTTTCCCCGTCTTGATGTTAACGATAGGTTGAAAATAACAGTGTATCCGTTCTGAAGCGAGTGCTTTTCGGATAGAACCTGCCATGGCAATATTGGTTTTATAGGTTTGCTCGACGTTGTGATGCTCTTTGTAGAGGGCAATAGGTGTTTTGCGCTCTTTAGCTGAATGAAGAGCAATATCAGCATGAGTAAGGAGCTTATTACCTCCAATAGAAATGCCGATTGATAATCCTATATGTATGGACTCATCATCAATGATAAATGCTTTTTCTTCGAGATTAGTAAGGATAGTATTCATTTGTGAACGCACTTCATGCCATTCTAATGAATCATTGAAAAGGACAGCGAATTCATCTCCTCCGATACGATAAGGATGAGGATAGATAGTTTGAAGCCATTCACTGAGTTGACGCAAAATAGCATCACCCGCTTTAATACCGAAAAAATCGTTAATCTCTTTAAAGTTATCGATGTTAAAAATAGCACATCCCGTTGGATTATTGGATTCTAAATCGAGAATAATTTTTTGTCGGTTAGGGAGGGAAGTCAATTGATCGTAATAGGCTAATGTTAATAATTTTTCTTGATGAGAATCAATCTGAGTTTCATAAAATGAACGCGTTAATACTATATTGACGATAAAAGCACAAATCTCAAGAAGACGCTTGTGAAAACCGGAAGGGGAACGGTGTTCAAAAGAGCTGAGGGCAAAACTCCCGATTGCTTTTCTATTTTTGTCTCGAATAGGCATAGACCAGCAAGAGCAGAGGTTAAAATCATACGCTATATGTCTGAGGTCACTCCAGCGTGCATCTGTTTTGGTATCTTTGACGTATTGAGGTTCGTTATGAAAAACGGCATTTCCGCATGATCCCCCTCCTGTGCCAGGTTTAAGACCTGCTAGTGCATTATGTCCAACTTCTGGGATTGAGGGAGCTGATATCACACTCATTAATCCGTTGTCAGGATTCAATAGCATGATAGAGGCAACAGAGTTCGGAAGTAACTTTTCAGCCATTTGGCATAAGGTGGATAATACTATCTGCTCATTCTTGCCAGTTGCAATAAGTTCAAAAATCTTTTCTTGTATGTCGAGAATTTTGGTGTATTCAATAGGGGTAAGGATAACCTCTTCTTCACTCTCTAATGATTGGCAATGTGCTGTAGTTTGGGACATCTAACACCTTACATAATTCATAAACTATTATAACTATACATTAAAAGTTCTATGCAAAGTTTTAAAAAAAAGAGTTAGCTGTTGAGGAAGAATATTTTCCCTCTTACCTCTCTTTTAGTTTCATTCCTCTACAATAAACTTTCTAAAGTTCAACAAATGGAATACTTTTTGCGTATCGATAAATTTCTTAATGCAGTTAATCTGACCAAACGCCGTACCATTGCCCAAGATATGATTGGTGAAGATGTGGTACTGCTCAATGACAAAGCGGTAAAACCCGCTAAGAATGTGGCTGTCGGTGATATCATTACCCTCGTTTATTTGGCAAAAACTCTTCGTTATGAAGTGTTGGCGATTCCGACACTTAAATCGACTCCTAAATCTCAACAAAATCTCTATATCAAGGAGCTAGTATGATTGCCACTAAAGCTCATTTTGAAGCACTTTTTGAGCATCGCATGAATGACGAGGAGATGCGGGAGTTTTTATCAACTCTTCCACTCAATGAATCAACCTCTTCATCGATGATAGCAATCGCCGCTGAAGTGATGCGTAGACACTCTATCATCCTCGAAGTTCCTGCTGAACTCAAACCGAAACTGATTGATGTCGTCGGAACTGGGGGAGATAAAAGCGGCAGTTTTAACGTTAGCTCTACCGTCTCTATCCTCTTGGCGGGATGCGGTGCGTATGTGGCTAAACACGGTAATCGCTCGATTACCTCAAAATCGGGAAGCGCAGACGTGTTGGAGTATTTGGGGGTTAAGCTCGATTTGAGTTTAGACAATAGTTCACGGTTGCTTCAAGAGACGGGTTTTACTTTTTTGTTTGCCCAATACCACCATCCGGCGATGAAATTTATTATGCCGATTCGTCGCTCTATTCCTGAAAAGACCATCTTTAATATATTGGGTCCTCTAACCAATCCGGTAGGATTATCGAAAATATTACTCGGTGTTTTTGATGAAGTGTTTGTTCCGAAAATGGCGGAAGCGGCGCGTGAACTGGGGATGAAATCGGCGATAGTGGTGAGCTCACGTGAAAAGATGGATGAAATCAGTATCAGCGATGTCACTTCTGCGGGTTATTTGCATAACGATGTAATCGAGTATTTCGAAATCGATCCACAGATGTATGGGATCAAAAAAGCTCCGTTTGAAGCGATACTCGGTGGCGAAGCAGAACAAAATGCCGTGATTATGCGCAATATTTTCGCCAATAAAGCGACCGATGCACAGCGGGATATGGTACTGATTAATGCAGCATTCGCACTTCTCGCTGATGGTCAAGCACGAGATGTCCAAGAGGGTTTAGAGATTGCACGTGATGGATTACAAAGTGGTAAAGCGGAACGTAAACTCGAAGAGATTATTGCGGTGTCGTCAAAACTATGATGAAACTTTCTCGTGATCAATTACCGCAGTTATGTGAGAAGATCATCACTACATTGCCACAAGGCGGTGTAGTCATTTTGCAAGGTGATTTGGCAAGTGGTAAAACAACATTTACACAAAATTTTGCCCGATTTTTGAATCTTGAGGATGCAGTAACATCTCCTACTTTTTCGCTTCAACAAATCTATGGAGGAGATTTGTTTCATTATGATCTCTACAATTATGGGTTTGAAAAATTTATCTCTTTGGGGATGATGGAAGAATTAGAACGTACGGGATATCACTTGATCGAGTGGGGAGATGAACAATTAATTTCACTGTTGTCGCAGGCAGGATTTGCGTATTGTGTGATAAAAATATCGAAATGCGAAGATAATATTAGATGTTATGAGGTAGTTAATGGAAAATAAAATTCATACATTAAAGATCGATTCATTGGTGAAAACGATAAAGCACCATGAGATTGTTCGAGGTATTAGTATGGAGTTAAAAACCGGAGAGGTTGTAGGTCTTTTAGGACCAAACGGTGCGGGTAAAACGACTACATTCTACATGATATGTGGTTTGGTGGAAGCAACTTCGGGTAATGTCTATATTGACGAGAATAATGTCTCTGGATTACCACTGCATAAACGTTCACAAATGGGGATAGGATATCTCCCTCAAGAGGCTTCTATCTTTAAAGATTTGAGTGTCGAAGAGAATTTGATTATTGCCGCTCAAGCAGGAAAATTGAGTAATGAGATGAGAGAAAAAAGGATCGAAGAGTTGCTAGAGATGTTTAACATCGAACCAATCCGAAATCGCAAAGGGATCAATCTCAGCGGCGGTGAGCGACGACGTGCAGAGATTGCCCGCGCTTTGGTCAATAAACCCCGTTTTTTACTCCTCGATGAGCCGTTTGCAGGAGTTGATCCTATCGCGGTAATGGATATTCAAAACGTCATTAAACAACTGGTCGAGTATGGAATAGGGGTACTGATAACAGATCATAATGTTCGTGAAACATTGGCGGTATGTGATCGTGCCTATGTTATCAAAAGCGGTGAACTGCTCGCATCGGGGAGCAGTGATGAGATTGCTCATAATAGCGATGTTCGTGAACACTATCTGGGCGAATCGTTTAAACTTTAAATCATGGCAGCACTTCGGGTAAAGACATCGGTTGAGGCGAAGAACAAGCTCTCGAACACATTACGCAATTGGCTCCCGATTCTCCATTCGAGTTTAAGTGATTTGGGTGAAGCGATGGCTCCGTTTGTCGAGAGCAATCCGCTTATCGAAATCAAATCGGGCTACGAAGAATCTTTTGAAGCTAAAATCCCAAAAAAAATACAGTATGGCTATGTTCAAAACTCCCATTCGCAAGCGATCGAAGCACTCACTGTTCAACATAAAAGTTTGTATGATGTTCTCGATGAGCAGTGTGAAGCTCCACTTTTTCCTACACCGATTTCTCAAGCTGTTGCCCATCATGTGTGTGAAAACCTCGATGAAGGGGGATATTACGAGGGTGATGATACAACATTTTGTGCTGCGAATGGGATAACCATCGAGCAATTCGAAAAAATACGTGATAGATTTCGCCATGTAGAACCGGTAGGAGTTGGAGCGCGTGATCTTAGTGAGTCTTTTTTATTTCAGCTCGAACACGCCTCTATTAGTGATGAGGCCTATCCGTTAGCCCTCGAGATGTGTCACAATCTCGAATCGTTAAACCGTTATCATAAAGAGAGCTGTTTTAGTGAAGTGATGCGGGTGATCGGAAGTTTTAAAAATCCCCCTGCAATCGATTTTTTGGAAGATTCTCAGCAAGTAATTCCTGATTTGATGATATTTAACGATCCGGATGAGGGTATCGAGGTAAAACTAAATGATCAATATTATCCGAGTATTACGATTGATAACGACTATGGGATTGATCACTCCTTTATCTCCCAAAAATTCAAAGAGGCTAAAAGTCTCGTCGATGCATTGGAGATGCGTAAAGCAACGCTGTATAAAGTAGGGCTTATGATTGTTGAATATCAATACGACTTTTTTCTTGGCGGTGCCATTAAACCTCTTACTCTTAAAATGCTTGCTGATGAGTTTGGGCATAACCCATCGACAATCTCTCGTGCTATTGCGAACAAATACATTGCCTGTGATCGCGGAATCTATGCGATGAAAGAGTTTTTTACCACCGCCATCGATGAGGATATTTCCAATGCCGCAATCAAAGAGTATGTGGCAGAACTGGTTAAAAACGAATCGCATAAAAAACCGCTCAGTGATATGAAATTGCTTGATTTAGTACAGAAAAAGTTTAATATCACGATGGTGCGTCGAACTATCGCTAAATACCGTTCCCAAGCCAATATCGCCGGATCAAGCGAGCGTAAAAAATTGTATCAGCTTGGACGATGAATACTATTAAAGAGCGTCTAGAAGCTGAAGTAGTTCTACGTAATTGTGCTGATGAACTGTGTGAGGATAAACCTGATCCATTAATGGTGGCGCGATATTGGGGTGATGAGTGTTCGGCATTGACTTGCGCACTGTTTGCGTATGGAAATGTAAAAGCCATCATTTCGTTGCTCCAATCGCTGGATATGAGGATTATTGATCATAACGAATCCACTATTCAAGAAGTATTGCATAACAAATATTACCGTTTTCAAAACTCTGAGGATATTATTCAGTGGTTCATTACATTAAAACGGTTAAAAGAACTTGGTGGGGTTGAAAAACACTTTGCTCATGGCTACCAAAAGGGTGGAGTGATAGAGGGGATTAATAGTCTCATCGAAACACTCTATGAGCTCAATCCCTATCGCTCTAGCGGATACACTTTTCTCATCGGTAAACCCATCACGAAAAACTCATCAGCGATGAAACGGTGGATGATGTATCTGAGATGGATGGTACGATATGATCATTTGGATATGGGGTTATGGAAAGTAATGTCACCTCGTGAGCTGATTATGCCTCTCGATACTCATACGTTTAATGTCTCAAAACGCTTAGGGCTTTTGCATAGGAAACAGTGTGATCTAAAAGCGGCAGTAGAGCTTACGAATGCGTTGAAAAAATTCGATCCAGATGATCCGATAAAGTACGATTTCGCACTCTATCGATTAGGGCAAGAGAAGAGATTAGAAGGTTAAATGTCCTGGATTACCGATATAAAATCCTTGAGCATACTCAACATGTGATAATGATTTGAGAAGAACAAATGTTTCGTCATCTTCAACATTCTCTGCAATGGTCATTGCCCCTAAACTCTCTGAAAAAAGGTGTATTGATTTAATAGCATTAATGTATTTTTGATCCTTAGTTAGCTTAGCGATTAAGGACCCGTCAATCTTGATAAAATCAACATTCAAATGAAGAAGTTGCATAAGATTGGAATAGCCTGCCCCGAAATTATCAACAGAAATTCTTACCCCTAATTTTTTCATACGTTCAATAAAGAGACTAATTTCTGAAAAATAACGGTAGATATCCTCTTCACAGAGTTCAAAAATAATCTGTTTGGCGGTATTGGTTATGACGATAGTTTCTTCGATGTAGCGTAAAGTATGGGCATTGGTAATATCATAGGAACATAAATGGATTGAAAAACCCTCTTGACGATGTTGAAATGTTTCACATGCTTGACGGATAACTTCGCGTGAAATTTCAGGATAGAGAGCTGTTTTTTTAGCAATATGCAAGAAATTATGGGGAGTGAGAATTGATGCATCTTTGTCAATAAGACGTGCTAATGTTTCATAACCGAGGATTTTACCGGTTTGTGTCGAAATGATTGGTTGATAATAGCAGATAATTCGTCCGTCATAATAGGCTTCACGTATGGATGAAGCAATATCTAAATGCTCTTTTTGGTGTATTTCCAGCTCATTTTCTTCATCATAAATAAAGAATGGTTCACCGGTTTCGCTAGCGATAGCAAGTGCTTCATCGGCATGCGCAAGTGAGAGATGCTCATTTGTATCTATACCTATTCGGATATTAAGGGTTATTTTTTCATGCAAGACATTAAAAGGGTGTTCATTGAGGGATTGAAATAAGGATTCAATAAATGCATTGATATCGGTCGGCACTGTTTTATGTTTGATAAGTATAGCAAATTCATCACGACCTAAACGATAGGCATCAATACCAAGCTTTGCGAGAAATAATGCAAACTGTTGACGTAGAGAGTCAGCAATCGCTGAACCAAAAAAGTGGTTAAGTTCTTGAAGATTGGTGAGATGGATAATAAAAAGAGCTTCATATTGGTTTCGATCCATATCATAAAAAAGTCGATAGCGATTTGGTAAATGGGTGAGGGGATCGAGAAATCCCTCTTTCACAAGTTCTTTGGTTTTTTCTTCAATACGATCATCTAAGATTGAGGTTGTCTCATAAAGCTTCTTATTCGTTGTCTCTACCTCTTCACTTAGACGCTCGGCGGTATCTGATAACATATTTCGATAGAGGATTAAAAGCGGTAAACTTCCTAAAAAGATGATTATTGATTTGGCTATGGTATCGAAGATAGCTGTTTGAGATTGCTGTTGCAAGGATACAGGTTCTGAAACGGCAATGATAAGATAGTGTATACCTGATGTTGTGGTGTGAGGAACATAAAAAGTGTGTTCACCTTCCTCTTTATCGAGTTCAAATAAAGGTTGATTGGTTTTTAAAATAGATAAAAATTTCTCTTTATTTTCCACAATCGAATCAAGAGTCTGTATCGGTTTGTTAGCAGAAGATGTACTGATATTGCCAATACCGTATCGTAAAGTATTATTACTGTCTAAAATAACTGTGTAAATTTGGCGCATATGATGGCTATAAGCAAGTTTTGTCAAATTTTCAACATAGGTTGCGTATTCTACCGGAGTGATTTGATTTAAAAGCAATGGATCGATGAGATTACCATTAATAATAACAGAAGAGGTGGAAGATGCATCCACTAAACCATCATGAATTTTTTGAATATGAGCTGATTTAGCACTGTAATATTCTCGAATTCCTATTCCAGATACTACAGCGAAAAAGAGCAATAACGCAATAAAGAACTTTCTACTATCCACTTTCATCATAACACTCCACACTGGTGATAATTGATAGTATATCATTTTTTTTAATATTCTATAGAACTCCCAAGATAATACAAAAATAATTCTATGGTACAATCACGCCAATTATTTAAAGTTGAGTCAAATGAAAAAAATTTTAATCGTTAGTGACGGGGCAATCGGTAACCATTTTATTGAGGGGGTTATCGGTACGCACACCACCGAAAATGTCTATTATGTGATTTCTCCTAAAGATACGGATGGATATAGTGGTTACAATCCCTCACGCTTTAAATTTTTCAATTTTGATCCGACCAGTTACTATAAAATTTCTAATATTTTAAAAACTGATTTTACCCAAGCTATTTTAGCAATGGAAAATCAAACGGAACTTCGCCAAACTATCAGTAATATCCGTGCTCTTAAGCCAAATATTCGCATTATTGCCCTCGACTTATGGAACTCTAAAAGTCAAGATGATGGTGTTGAGTGGATTAATATGCGTCAAATATTATCATTAAATCTCATTGATCGCCTCCCAAATATCCCTGTTTTGGCTCAAAATATTGGATTGGGTAATGGCGAAATTATGGAAGTTTTAGTCCCTTTTGGGAGTTCGTTTGTTTACCGACATATCGGTTCAATCGAACAAAACAACTGGAAAATAGCAGCGATTTATCGGAACCGACAACTTATTATCCCCAGTGATCAAAAGATGATTCAACCGAATGATATTTTGGTTTTAATAGGAGAACCAAGTGTTTTAAAATCGGTGTATCGTGCCATCAAACGGGAATTAGGGCAATTTCCTGCCCCTTTTGGAAGCAAGCTTTATTTGTATATCGATATGGCGCATGAAAAGGCTCATAGTATTTCAGAGTTGGTACGTCGTAGCGTCTACATACAGCGTAAACTTAAAAAGCCGTTACTTATTAAAATTGTTAATCCTAGTAGCGTCGAAATTTTACGAATGATAAAATCGTATGCCACAAAAGGGGTTGAGATAGAGATTCTTTATAAAATTTCTATGGATGATGATTTCATTTTAAACGATATCAAAAAACACCATATCGGACTTTTTATCGTTTCTCAAAGTATGTTTGCTCGTACATCTATTCGAGAAAAGTTATATGAAGGAAACGTACCTGTCTTAAAATTGGCAAATCGCTCATTTTCGCAGCTTCAACAAGCATTGGTTATTTTGGGTGATGATAACCACGTAGAACATATCTCGACTACCGTATTTGATGTTGCTTCTCAGCTTGGATTTAATCTTGAATTGATCGATTATACGATTGAGGAGCGTGAGAATATTACGCAGTCGATTGAACATTTTAGCAACCTCTCTACGATTTTTTCTAAATCTATTACGGTTGTTAAAACCGAAGACAATCCAATCCGTTTCTTGCGAGAGTACGATAATTTTTTACAATGCCTCCCTTTTACTCGAAAAATGTTTCAAAGCCCACTTAAACGTTTATTTGCAACTGATCCTGAAATTTTATATATGAAATTGGACAATTATCATCAGTTATTTATCCCTACACAAATATAAGATTAAGCCCATTTAAAGTATTATAGTATAATTCTATACCCTTATTTTAGCAGGCTTTTTATGACACTGAACATCACACTTAATCGCACCATTGACGACTCTTATCCGATTCATATCGGGCCACTTTCTCTTATCGAATTTAATGGCAAAGTAGCTATTCTCACCAATCCGAAAATTGCAGGATTGCATTTGCAAACGCTCCTTGGACAACTACGTGCCAAAGAGGTCTATATTATTACAATTCCTGATGGTGAACAGTACAAAAATTGGGAAAGTATAGAGTTTATTTTAGATCGGATGTTCGATCACCGCCTAAACCGTAAATCACTGTTGATTGCTTTTGGTGGTGGTGTTATCGGTGATATGGGGGGATTTGCATCGAGCCTGTATAACCGTGGTATCGATTTTATTCAAATCCCGACCACCCTTTTATCCCAAGTTGATGCGAGTGTCGGTGGAAAAACGGGGATCAACAACAAATACGGAAAAAATCTCATCGGTGCGTTTCATCAACCGCGTGCCGTTCATATTGATCCGAGTTTTTTATCCACGTTGCCAAGTCGTGAATTTGGAGCAGGGGTAGCTGAGATTGTTAAAATGGCAGTGACGTTTAATCGTGATTTTTTCGAATGGTTGGAGAATAATAATCTCCAACACGGCGATAATCTTATAACAGCAATCACCAAAGCGGTTGAGACAAAAGCGCGTGTGGTTGAAGAGGATGAAAAAGAGCAGGGGCTTCGTGCGGCACTAAATTACGGACATACTTTCGGGCATGTTATTGAAAATGAGACTAAATACGAGACCTATTTACATGGGGAATGTGTTGCCATCGGTATGGTGATGGCAAACGAGTTGGCTGTTGTATCGGGGCTTATGAATAGCGATGAAGCGATGCGGGTTAAGAACTTATTAGCAAAATATGATCTTCCGCTTTCGTACACAATAGTCGATGTCGAAAAATTTTATCAGGCTTTTTTCTTGGATAAAAAAAGTGCCGACAGTGCCATTACATTTATCCTTCCTCGTGGAATCGGTGATGTTGAGATTACCGATAGTATTGAGCCGGCAATAGTCAAAAAAGTACTTTCTACTTTTTCAGCTATTGATGGTGGATTGTTTTAAATGAAACTATTTTTAGCTGTTTTACTCGTAATTTTTACCCTTGCATCAACGCTTGATGCCACCACAAAGCAGGAGAAATTAAAACTCAAAGAGGAGAAAGCACTTCAAGCTCAACTGGATGCCTCAGCAAAAGAGGCTGAGCTTCAAAATGTTCAAGATGAGCTTTCAAAAATCAAAAAAGAGCTTTCACGTGATAATAGTATATGGATTAAAAGCTATAACTCGTTTATGGCGTATCAAGAAGCACGTAAAAGTCTTCGCGAGGTTAGATCCAGGCTCGATCAGCTCCAAGATTACACCCCAAGTGTAGAGCGTAAATTAGAATCGGAAGCGTTGCAAGCAAAAGAAAAAATTCTGACCGATCAAGTAGAGTTACTCAAAGCTCAAGGGACATCTCCTTTTGTTTCACTTCTTAAACCGGATGAAGCGGGAACACTCCCCTCAATCACTAATCCATTTCAAATAGTTACGGGTCTTTCGTATGTTAAACGTCTTAATAGTCAGTATCAGGATTATGTTTTACGGGAAGATGATTTACAAGAGCTTATCTCATTATTGGAACGTCAAGTTACGGTATACAAAGACTTGATACGCCTTAACCCAAAAGGAGATTATGAGGTAGAACTGGAAGCGACGCTTCTTCAAGTCGAAAAGTTTAAACTTGCGCTCGATACTTTAATCTCGACCGCAGATGTTTATGAAAAACGGATTGAATCGACCGAAGCAAAAATCAACAAAGAGATAAAAGATCAGCTCTATAAGTTGTTTAATATCGGATTGGTCATCTTTATCTTGTTTTTCCTCTCTTTTTTACTGAAACGGGTCATTAAACGCTACATTCTCGATAATGAGCGGTTTTACACGGCAAATAAGATTTTAACCTTTGTCAATTTTACCTTGATTATTTTGATTTTGATGTTTAGTTATATCGATAATGTGGGCTATCTCGCAACCGTTCTTGGATTTGCTTCAGCGGGTCTTGCTATTGCGATGCGTGACTGGTTCATGTCTGCATTGGGGTGGCTAGTTATCGTCGTTGGTGGTTCGATACATGTGGGTGATCGTATCCGTGTCGAAAAAGACGGGATGATCTATTTAGGAGATGTCTTGGACGTTTCACTTCAACGGATTACACTACTGGAAGATATAACCTTAACTACTGTTATGCATAACCGTCGGGGTGGACGTATTATATTTGTCCCGAATAACTATATTTTTACCTCACTAATCGCCAACTATACCCATGGTTCTCTTAAAACTGTGTGGGATGGGATTGATATTGTTATTACCTTTGATTCGAACCATAAAAAAGCGTCTCACATTGCCAAAGAGATTTGCCGAAAATATTCTAAAGGCTACACCGATATTACCCGTAAACAACTCAACAAATTGCGTGATCGCTACAGTTTGAAAAATACCAATGTTGAGCCCCGTATTTTTACCTTTATCGAGCCAAACGGGATGAAAGTAAGTGCTTGGTATTTGACCAACGCGTATGCTACTTTGACGTTGCGCAGTACGATATCTGCTGAAATTGTTGATGCGTTTAATATAGAGGATGATATTACGATTGCGTATCCTACACAAATGATTTACGCCTCTCCTAGCGCCGCAAAATCTCTTATGCCGATTGAAGAATCATGAAGCCAAAAGTTTATTTTAAAACGTTCGGTTGTCGCACCAATCTGTTCGATTCCCAAGTGATGATGAGCGGTTTAAGCGACTATGAGGTGACGGAGAATGAATCCGAAGCTTCTATCGTTGTCGTTAATTCCTGTACGGTTACCAACGGTGCTGATGTAAGTGTTCGTGGCTATATTAATAGTGTCGAAAAGCGCGGACAAAAGATTTTTCTCACCGGTTGCGGTGCCCATACCAAAGGGGAGGGGCTTTTTGGTGCGGGGAAAGTACACGGCGTATTCGGTCAGTCGGAGAAGATGAAGATTAATACTCTTTTATCGACAACAGAGCGTTTTTATGAGATTGGAGATTTGAATTATATCGATGATGCGATTGTGGATGAGTTTATCGGAAAATCACGAGCATTTATCAAAATCCAAGAGGGGTGCAATTTTCGGTGTAACTACTGTATCATCCCCTTTGTTCGCGGTGATGCACGGAGTATGGATGAATCTAAGATTTTAGAACAAGTGAACCGTTTGGCGGGGAATGGATTTGGGGAGTTTGTCCTAACGGGGACCAATGTCGGAAGTTATGGTCAAGGCGAGGGGCGTAATATTGCGGAACTGATGAAAAAGATGTCCCTCATCCGTGGTGTGCGTCGTATCCGAGTAGGTTCACTCGAACCGATTCAGATTAATGACTCTTTTCGAGAAATATTGGGTGAATCGTGGTTGGAGAGACATCTCCATATTGCGATACAACACAGCTCCAATGAGATGCTTCGCCTGATGAACCGCCGTAACCGTTTTGAGAGTGATCGTGAACTTTTTGGGATGTTGCATGAGCGCGGATTTGCTTTGGGAACCGATTTTATCGTCGGGCATCCGGGGGAGAGTGATGCGTTGTGGGAAGAGGCAATGAAAAATATTCAAGAGCTTCATTTGACACACATACACCCCTTTACCTACTCCAAGCGTGATGGTACACCGAGTGCTCTGATGAAAGATCAAATTAACGGCGCAGTATCGAGTAAACGTCTTGCGGAACTTAATAGTTTAATAAATGCGAATAATCTCCGATTTCGCCGAAACGTTACTTCTCCACTCGATATTTTAGTAGAATCAGGAGATAATGGACTTTACAGCGGTTTGGATCAATTTTTTAATAAGATTGTTATAAAAAGCGATGAAGATTTAGCGGGAAATTGGATTACACTAGAGAAATACGAGGTAGAAAATGAACATAACACAGCTCAAGTTTAATCGTAATCAGCTCATTGTATTAGCATCGGGGGGAATAATTCTTTTATTACTTCTGTATGCCCTTCTACGTGAGAGTAGTGCTCTTGTATCTCTTGATGAAGCGACCCGTATTGTTCAGTCGAATCAAGTTGAAAAAGCGGTGATTGACGGAGGATATCTCTATCTTTTTACCGAAAAAGAGGGTGTTGCTAAAATTCCATCATCACAAGTCCCTTTAGAATTAACTTCACATCTCAAAATCGAGGAAAAAAAGTCGAATGGATGGATTTGGCTATTTTTGGTTGTAACGGTCATTTTAGGAGCTATCGGATGGGTTTATAATACTCGCCGTATCGATGCCATCGTTCATGAAGAGAGAACGCCACCTCCTTCACCGACTAAATCACTCGAAGCTGAAGCCTCGTCACCATCTTCACCCACTCCGGTAAAATCGACGGTGCGCTTTAGCGATATCGGTGGGATAGGTGATGTCAAAGAGGAACTCGAAGAGATTATCGATTTTTTACGCAATCCGAAACGCTACTACAGCTTTGGTGCCCGTATGCCACGCGGTGTATTGCTCGTAGGCCCTCCGGGCGTCGGTAAAACGATGATTGCCAAAGCGGTTGCCGCCGAAGCGGATGTCCCTTTTTTCTACCAAAGCGGTGCATCTTTTGTCCAAATTTATGTCGGGATGGGGGCAAAACGGGTACATGAACTCTTTGCCGCCGCGAAAAAAAATGCCCCCTCCATCATCTTTATCGATGAGATAGATGCGGTTGGTAAAAAACGGGGTGGTGAGCGTAATGATGAGCGGGAGGGGACGCTTAATCAGCTCTTGACCGAGATGGATGGGTTTGAGGATACCAGCGGTATTATCGTCATCGCCGCTACCAACAATATCGATATTATGGACAGTGCATTGCTCCGTTCGGGGCGATTTGATCGTCGTGTTTTTGTGGAGCTTCCGACAGCAAGTGAACGTATCTCTATTTTGGAAAAATATCTCCACCATATTCCGCACGATTTAAAAACCGAAGATGTCGCGAAAATGACGGTAGGATTTAACGGTGCTTCATTAGCCGCATTAGTCAATGAAGCGGCGTTATTATGTCTGCGTAACCGCGAATTTCAAGTCAACATGACCCATTTTTTAGCCGTCAAAGATAAAGTAATGTTGGGTAAAAAACGTCTCACCATGCTGAGCGATAAACAGCGTCAATATCAAGCACGTTATCAAGCGGGAAAAGTGTTTGCCGCTACATGGTTTGATTTAGCGTATGAAAAAATCACCCTCAGTAATGATACGATTACCCCTCCCGTCTCCGAGCCTCTGCTAAAACACGAGATTGAATCGCATGTACGGATACATCTCGCCGGACTCGCTGCGTGTGAGTTACGTTTCGGTGAACATGCTTCATCTGTATCGCATGATTTAGAGGTGGCTAGAACACTGGTAAAATCGATGGTTAATGAATACGGTATGGGAAGTTCACTCTTTCCAAAGCCAAGTGATAGTGAAGAGTTAATGAAACGGTTGTTCGAAGAGACGAAGATTTTATTGGAACGATATGAAAAACCGGTAGAGAAAATAGAGGCGATTTTGAGCGAATATGAACATATCTCCAAATCGTTAGCCAAAGAGACTATGCGTGATATTTTATAGCGGTTTTTCCCTCAAAAACGAGACTCACTATTTCGATAATTTTTTAGAAAAGAGTCTCTATAGCGTCGCTGGATTTAGCTACGGCTCCATCAAAGCGGCACACTATGCTCTCGAAGCAACCCATCGTATCGATACCTTGCAACTTTTTTCCCCAGCTTTTTTTCAAACACAAACTGAAGCGTTTAAAAAACTGCAACTAAAAGGATTCGTCCGCTCTCCACAAGGATATCGGGAGAGTTTTCTCATCAACTGCTTCTCCCCCTATCCCGTACATGACGTTGAACTCAATCATGAAGATAATGAGGAAAATCTCCGAGAACTTCTCTATTTTGAGTGGACAAACGAGTTGATGGAGGCTATACGCTCCAAAGGGGTACGGATTGAGGTCTATTTAGGACTCGAAGATCGTGTGATAGATGTTGCAAGCACGCGCGAGTTTTTTCTCCCTTATGCTACTGTCACATCGATTCGAAGAGGAAACCATTTTTTACAGGAGGGGCTGTGAAATGGATGGTATTAAAATCAGAAACCTCTTTAAACTTTATGAAGAGATGATGGATAGGGAATCAAAATGAATTTCAGCAACTACATCGTTTATGTCGATGAAAGCGGTGACCATTCACTGACGTCTATCAATAAAGATTTCCCGATATTTGTTTTGGCTTTTTGTATTTTCGACAAAGAGAAGTATTCTCAAAGTGCAGTTTTAAAACTCAAAGATTTCAAATTTAAGCATTTCGGTCACGATATGGTGGTGCTTCACGAAAATGAGATTCGTCGAGATAAGGGTTGGTTCAAAATTCTTAATTCAAAAGAGAAAAAAGAGGCTTTTATAGATGAATTGACACAAATCATCTATGAGGAAGATTTTACGATTATCGCTACGGTCATCCAAAAAGACAAACTGTTCAGTCATACGAATAGTCCATACGATATCGCTCTAAAATATTGCATGGAGCGAACCTATCGATTTTTGGAATCGAAAAATGAACATACTAAAATGACACATATCATCGTAGAACAACGAGGGAAAAACGAAGACGAAGAATTGGAACTCGAATTTCGCAGAGTATGCGACGGATATAACTTTAAAAATATACGGTTTCCTTTTGAAATTATTCTCGCCAATAAAATGAGCAATTCAGCAGGTTTGCAACTGGCTGATTTGGTGGCTCGACCGATTGGATTGAGTGTTCTCAAACCTGAACAGACAAATAGAGCATTTGAAGTGCTAAAAGATAAATTTCATAAATCAGATAGTGGGAGAGTTGAAGGAGTTGGGCTTAAAGTATATCCATAAAAAGCAAAAAGCCCCAGAGAATCCTCTGAGGCTTGAAGCCGATCGCCAATCTGCAATCCAGTGTAGTTATTATACTCAAGTTTTATTTAAATTGTAAAGAAAACTTCAAAAGATTAGGAGAACAAACGTGACTTTATTTATTAATTTAGGAGAAAATAATGATTAAAATAGGGGTTATTACCGCATCAGACCGTGCAAGTGCAGGGATTTATGAAGATATTTCAGGGGTTGCGATCCAAGAGTCGATGAAGGATTATCTAAAATCTGAACATGAGATTGTGTACCGTTGTATCCCTGATAATCAAGATACGATTGAAGAGACGATGATGGAGTTGTGTGATCGTGAGGGGTGCTGTTTAGTAGTAACAACAGGAGGGACAGGTCCTGCACGTCGTGATGTGACTCCTGAGGCGACGGAGAACGTCTGTGAGAAGATGATGCCGGGGTTTGGTGAGTTAATGCGTTCTGTGAGCCTTAAATACGTCCCTACAGCGATCCTTTCACGTCAGACGGCGGGAATCCGTGGCAAGAGCCTTATCATCAATCTTCCGGGGAAACCTAAATCGATTCGTGAATGTTTGGACGCGGTATTTCCTGCTGTGCCGTATTGCATCGATTTGATTGAGGGACCCTATTTGGAATGTAACGAAGCGGTTATTAAAGCGTTTCGTCCCAAATAGTAAAAAATGGCAAATTGCAAGATTTTTAGCCTTGAGCGAAAAGTGAGTTATAATAGAGTCAAAATGAATTTGTGAGTAAAATATTGAAATTAACAACTATTAAACGTGTCGGTATTGTATTACGCCCCTCCACACCAGAGCTCAAAGAGATGTTTTTTGAAGCAAAACGGATTTTTGAATCCCGTGGCATTGAGGTTATTATTGATAATATCAGTGGTGGTATGATTGATGTAATGGGTCAGCCTTTTGATATGATGTGTGAAAATAGCGATTTTTTAATGACGATAGGGGGAGATGGGACGTTGATCTCCGCCGTTCGACGCTCATACCATTATCAGTTGCCTGTTTTGGGAATTCATGCCGGAAAACTTGGATTTTTAGCCGATTTGGATTTTGCAGAACTTGAAAATTTTATCGAAAAAATGTTACTTGGTGAATATCGTATCGATCAGCGCGCTATATTGCAAGCGACGATTGTAACTCAAAAGGGGGTTAATGAGGTATTCGCATTTAACGATATCGTATTAACACGCCCCTCTATTGCTAAAATGATTCATGTCGAGACTTATGTTGATGGGCAAAGTTTTAACACTTACTATGGCGATGGAGTTGTCGTCTCTACTCCGACAGGTTCAACCGCGTACAACCTCTCCGCAGGGGGACCGGTTCTTTTCCCATTATCTCAGGTATTTGCCTTGACACCGATATGCCCCCATTCGCTCACACAGCGTCCTATGGTTTTTCCGGGGCATTTTGAAATCGAGATGAAAACGCCCGACGCGAGTGCATTGGTTATCATAGACGGTCAAGATTTAGTAAAAATCAGCCATAAAGATACCGTCAATATCAAACTAGCGAGTGGAACAGCCCATCTGATTCATCGAAAAGAGTTTAACTATTTTGAAGTACTTAAAGAAAAAATGGGCTGGGGGAAATAATCGGTGATCGAGCGTTTTTATCTCAAAGAGTTTCTTAGTTTTAAAGAGGCTGAACTCGAATTTAATCCCGGGTTAATCGTTTTTACCGGACCCAGCGGAAGTGGAAAATCGATTTTAATGCGTTCGATTTTGGCATCGGTAGGGCTTGATAGTGTCGAAGCATCGATATGTGAATCTTCGGTCAAATGGCAAATTGATGAAGAAGAGTATGGGATTGAAAATGATGATATCAATATTTTTCGTCATGTCAAAAAAGAGAAAACCTCCTATTTTATCAACAACCAACGCACCTCAAAATCCTCTATGGAGAAGATTAGCGGAGGGTATTGCCGTCATTTGAGTTTAAAAGATTACAGCGATTTTGAACCTTTGTCACTGCTCAAAATGGTGGATGAAAAAATAGCGATTGGTATGGCAGAATATACTCAAACTCTCCAAAAACATAAAGAGATATTTGAGATACACAAAACACTGGTGGAGGAGTTGCGCTCTATAGAAGCCCAAGAATCAAAACTCGCAGAACTTAAAGAGTTTGCCGCCTTCGAAATTGCTAAAATCGATACTATCAAACCCACTTTAGGGGAAGATGAAGAGCTCTCGATGATTAAAAAACAGCTCTCTAAAAAAGAGAAGATTGAAGAGGCGATAAAAAGTGCCGAAGAGATTTTGCGATTTGAAAATCAGGTCACTTCGGCATTGTCACTGTTAGATGTTGAAAGCGGTTTTTTTGACGATGCGATGAATGAGTTACGGGGTGTTTTTGAGGGGGCTATGGATAAACTAGAGCTTCTCGAAGAGGTCTCTATCGAAGAGGTTCTTAACCGTATCGAATCGCTTGCAGAACTGAAACGTCGTTACGGCGGTATTGCCGAAGCACTCGAATACCGTGAACAAAAGTCCAAAGAACTGGAATCGTATGAAAACATCGAATACTCGAAAAAAGATTTACTCCGTAAAATCCAAGAGTCCCAAACTCTTTTGATAGAGTTATCACAAAAACTTTCAAAAGAGCGTCATGAGACAATTCCATCGCTGTTAGAAAAACTCAATACGTATCTTTCTATGCTCTATTTACGTCCCGCAACATTGTCGATTATGACAACTGAACATCATGGTGCAGGGGTAGATAAGATAGTTTTAGGATTAGAGGGGACTTCATTGGATAAGCTCAGTTCAGGGGAGTTTAATAGGCTCCGTTTGGCACTATTATCCCTACGGGTGGAGAGTATGGATGATGAGGGTGGAGTGCTGATGCTCGATGAAATCGATGCGAATTTGAGCGGTGAAGAGTCGATGAGCGTCGCTAGGGTCTTACGCCATCTCTCTTCACGGTACCAAATCTTTGTCATCTCCCATCAACCGCAACTCACCTCGATGGGGCAACAACACTTTTTGATCTATAAAGACGATGAGAGTCGTGTCCGTGAGTTGAATGAGGGGGAAAGAGTCGAAGAGATTGCTCGTATAATCAGCGGTGATGCTATCAGTGAAGAAGCCAGAGGATTCGCACGTGATCTTTTTGAACGTGTTAAGTTGGAGTATAGATTATGATTATCGACACACATGTCCATCTCGACGATGAACGCTATCGTGACGATTTTGATGCAATGATGGAGCGTGCCCTGAAAGCTGATGTTCGAGCCTTTGTTATCCCCGGAGCGCACCCCGCTACGTTGCCGCGAGCAGTTGAGATTTGTGAACACTATCCTAATGTCTATTTTGCGGTTGGGGTTCACCCTTACGATATGGAGCATATGGAATCGGTCGATTTTGAGTCTTATGCGGTGCATCCCAAATGTATCGCAATCGGAGAATGCGGATTGGATTATTTTCGTCTTGAAGGGACGGATGAAGAGAAATTAAGAGAAAAACAAAGACAAGAGGAGGTCTTTCGAACACAAATCCGTTTTGCGAAAAAAGTACAAAAACCTTTGATCGTCCATATCCGTGATGCTTCTCATGATGCAAAGATGATTTTATTGGAAGAGGGTGCAGGAGAAGTAGGGGGAGTGCTCCATTGTTACAATGCTGATGATGAACTTCTCTCACTTTCAGAGCAAAATTTTTATTTTGGGATTGGTGGTGTTGTAACGTTTAGTAACGCTAAAAAATTGATCAATATTCTACCCCGCATTCCAAAAGATAAATTGATACTCGAAACAGATGGCCCCTACCTAACCCCGCATCCTCATAGAGGAGCGCGTAACGAGAGTGCCTATACTCGTTTGGTAGCCCAAAAAGTATCCGATCTTTTAGAGAGTGAAATCGAGGATATCGAATCTTTGACAACACAAAATTCAACAAGGTTATTTGGAAATTTAATAGTTTAGTGGTATCATATTTAACTTAAGAGGAGGGTACTTTGCGTTGGTTACTTTTCCTAATAATGATTCCTTATCCTCTTTTTTCTCTTGCATTTGATACCCACGATTCAAAAAAATCAGAAGTTTTAAAACATTTTGATGTCCCTTCCTCTTTTTTAAACGACCCATATTTGCATGATGAGTACAGTGAGCGAAAACGTGATTGTTCACTTAACGGATTTGCTAATTCATCTGATAATGCCGATATATTGATACCTATGCTCTCCTCTATTATTGCTCAATCGGATCTTCCTGAAGAGTTTTTATTTATTGCCTTGGCAGAATCAGGACTTGATACCGTCTCAACCTCTTCGCGCGGGGCGAGCGGATTGTGGCAATTTATGCCTGAGACAGGAAAAGTGCACGGACTGAAAATTACCTCTTATGTGGATGAGAGGTGTGATCATATTAAATCAACGCGAGCCGCTATTACCTATCTCTCACAGTTACATAAGCAGTTTGGAAAATGGTATTTGGCTATCATTGCTTACAATTGCGGTGACGGCAAACTTTCCCATGCTATTAGAGAAGCCCATAGCAGTGAACTTAGTGTCTTAACCAATCCCAATAAAGGGTACATCCCCCCTGAAAGCCGTCGATATATCCGTCGTATTTTGGCTCTTGCACTGCTAGCCAGTGATCGTGTATTTTTAGAACAGATTCAATATGACCATTTAATCGGTGTAGCATCTAAAAATCCTATTGCAACCGTCTATTTGCCTGAAGGGGAGGAGATTGATAATTTGGCAGCTGTTTTAGAGATGCCAAAACAAAAATTAAAGTTCCTTAATACCCATCTTAAACGGGGTGTTACCCCTCCAAATGTTAACTCCTATCCGGTCTATATCCCTGAATCCAAACTTGCCTTATTTCAAGCAAAATATCATCCAAAAGGGTTAAAAAATTATTTTGTGATGCATAAAATCAAATCAGGTGAGAGTTTGGTATCACTTTCGAAGCGTTACAATGTAGAGCGCTCAGCCATTATGTCTGAAAATATGCTCAGCGAAAAAGATGAGATGAAAGAAAACCGTAATCTTAAAATTCCTCTTAGCCGTACATTTATTAAAAAGGAGGTTATTGTTTATGAAGAACCTCCCGTTTCAGCGATAAAAATGTATAATTTCAATCTTGACAATCTAAAATCGCGTAATCCATTCAACCCCCCTAAAGTAAATGAGAATGAGGAATCCAAGCTTGCTAACTAAAATATTTTTATCGTTGTCTATCCTGATACTAAGCGGTTGTACAACGTATAAAGGTTCTTACTCTTATAAACAACCAAAATCCTCAAAAAAAACTCCATCGGCAGTTTTGGACAGTGCACCATCGGATATTATGAAAAAAAATGGTGAACCGGTTGCATCAATGCGTCCTTATACAGTATTGGGTAAAGAATATTATCCTACAGTTGTGGCAATAGGAGATACATTTTCAGGTCGTGCAAGCTGGTATGGATCGGAATTTCATGGAAAAATGACCAGTAGTGGTGAAACGTATGATATGAATGCGTTGAGTGCTGCTCATAAAACGTTGCCAATGAATACCGTTGTTCGGGTAACGAATCTTGATAATAATCTTAATACCGTTGTCCGAATAAATGATCGAGGTCCTTTTGTAGAGAGCCGAATTATTGATCTCTCCTACGCTGCAGCGAAAGAGATTAATTTAGTCGGAAAAGGGAATGCAAACGTCCGATTAGAGGTATTAGGATTTGAACCGACAGGGACTAAAACTATCGATTATAAAGTGATGTCAGCAGGACCAAAACAGGAAATTCTTACCTCTTTTGCCGTTCAGATCGGTGCATTTGCCAACATCAATGGTGCAGTTGAAACACAGAAAAAGTATGCGAGTTTCAAAGGATACTCTGCAATCATCAAAGATTCACAGTATAATAACGATAAACTATACCGTGTATGGCTACGTGGATTTAGAAGCGAAGCTGAAGCTCGAGATTTCATAGCACAAGGCTATTTTAGTGGCCAATTTATTACAAGGGAATGAGATGATTCAAAAAAGTCGTAAAACAAAAGAGACCGATATTTCTCTCACTTTAAATCTCTACGGTGAGGGGAAAAGTACCATCTCTACCGGAGTTGGATTTTTGGATCATATGTTGGAAAGCTTTGCAAAACATGCGTGGATGGATTTAGAAATCACCTGTGTCGGTGATACTCATATTGATGACCACCACAGTGTGGAAGATGTAGGGATTGTTTTAGGGCAAGCGTTGAGAGAAGCGATGTATCCGATTCAAAATGTTGAGCGTTTTGGAAACAGCGTCGTCGTTATGGATGAAGCAAGTGTATCGTGTGATTTGGATTTAAGTAATCGCCCTTATTTACACTGTGAGCTGGATATTAATGGAAAAGTAGGCTCTTTTGATACCGAATTGGTTGATGAGTTTTTTCGTGCCGTCATCTTTAATGCTGGAATCAGTGCCCATATCGTTCAGCAACGCGGTTCGAATAATCACCATATTATCGAAGCCTCTTTTAAATCATTTGCCGTCTCTCTTCGCCGTGCATTGGTTAAAAATGACCGTGCAGGGACACCAAGTACTAAAGGTGTGCTGTGATTCGTCTCATTATTCTTGATGTTGACGGATGTCTGAGTGATGGAAAGATTACCTATACCCATGAGGGAATTGAGCTAAAAAATTTTCATGTTCGTGATGGATTCGCACTAAAATCGATTGTGAAAATGGGATATGAAGTGGCAATTATTACCGGTCGTGATTCGGCAATCGTCACAAATCGTGCACGTGAACTTGATATACCGCACCTTTTTCAAGGGGTCAAAGATAAAAGGGCAGTGGCTCAAGAGTTGTGTCAAACTCTTGGTATAGAACCCAGTGAAGTAGCTGCAATCGGTGATGATTTGAATGATCTTAAACTGCTTCAATGGGTAGGAAGAGCGTTTTCACCCAATGATGCATTAGAATACATACAATCATCAACTCATGTTTTAGAACGTCGAGGCGGTGATGCGTGTGTCCGTGAAATGATTGATATTATTCTCAAAGAAAACGGCGATGAAGAGCGCTTTGTGAGTGCATGGATTTAAATGTCGATTAATCTCTTTTTTATTGTGATTTTTGCTTTGCTTGTTGGAATGTTTGAATATTTTCAACCGCATGATATAAGTAACAAAGATATGAAAGAGGTTCCTCAATTTGAATTAAATAATTTTATCATTTATGAGATTTCACCATTAAAGATTAATCGTTATTTTGAAGGGAAGCACGGTCTCCATTACAGTGATCGATACGTTATTAAAGAGGGGAAATTTACCAATAACGAAAGAGCTCTTTTAGAATCGATTCGTGCGGACAATGCTCTATATAAGGGGGATCTTGTAACCCTCAACGGAGGTGTCCACTATGTACGCTCAGATGGAGTTAATTTTTACTCTGAAGAGGGGCAATATGATCAAAAAAACGGCTTAATCAAAACCGATAGAGCCTTTAAGATTACGAAAGAGGGGAACTCAATTTCGGGAATCCATCTTGATTATAATCTCAATCTTGATACGGTTTCGGCAGACCGAATTCAAGGTGTCTATCAATTAAAATAAGGGATAAACTATGTATAAACGACTAATATTTTTTTTACTATTTTCGGCTTTATCGATGAGTGCTAATGAACTTAAAGTTCTCTCCGATAACTTTAAAGGGGATCAGCCAAAAGGGTTATCGGTTTTTACCGGTAATGTTAAAGTTACAAAAGGGTTGGATGAATTAAATGCATCGAAAGTGACCATTTACACCGATGCCTCTCGTAAACCAACTAAATACATTGCTGAGGGTGATGTCTCATTTTATATCGTTACGGAAAATAATGAAAAATATCGTGGTAAATCACAACGGGCAGTCTATCTACCCAATGAGAGTGAATATCAGTTTTATACTAAAGTTGATTTGATTCGAATAGATGATTATCGTCGTGTAAAAGGGGACAAAGTAGTAGTAAACGAAGTTCATGGCTTTGCAAATGCCGACAGTGTTGATGGTGAACCGGTGTTGATGATTTTTACGATGCAAGATAAAAATGCAACCAAAAAAGGTTCATCAAAATGATAGAGATTATTGAATCAGCTTTTCTCACCTCTGCTCCCACCATCCGTTTAGCTCCTGAAAATGAGTTTCAAAACGAAGTTGCGTTTATGGCACGCTCAAATACAGGTAAAAGCTCTCTTCTTAATACTTTGACGCAACGTAAATCATTGGCTAAAGTATCGGCGACACCGGGTAAAACACGTTTGATTAACTATTTTGATGCTGTTTTTATGGATCGTGATAGCGGTGAGAAAATCAGTGCAATATTGGTCGATTTACCGGGATTTGGATACGCAAAAGTTGCCAAAAGTTTAAAAACCGATTGGGAGAGTAATCTCACTAATTTTATTGCCGAGCGAAAACAAATACGAGTGTTTGTCCATTTGATCGATTGTCGTCATCCCGATTTAGAGATAGATGCATCGGTAGCAGAGTATTTACGAGATATTTGTTCAGAAGATCAACATATACTCCAAGTCTATACGAAAATTGACAAACTTAATCAAAAAGAGCTCAATGAGCTTAAAAAACGGTTTCCGAATGCATTGATGGTTTCTAATTCGAAACGTCGCGGAGTTGATAAAATTGTCTCTGTTTTATACAAAATGTTAAAGGGGAATGAAGAGTGAGTGAAATATTCTTTAAAAAACCTACACTTCACGATATCCCATCGATGCAGGCATTGGTAGCACCGCAGATAGAGAATGGGGTGATATTAGCCCGTAGTGATGATGAGATAGCCACTAATATTCGATCTTATACTTTGGCGATGGATGGTGAAAAATTGATTGGTTTTTGTGCCCTTCATATCCATTCTCCTAATCTTGCCGAAATACGTTCTATGATTATTGATGAAACATACCGAGGAAAGAAGATTGGGAGTACTTTAGTTGATACAGTGTGTCAAGAAGGTAAAAAATTAGGATTACATGAAGTTTTAGCGCTGACATACCAACAACTTTTTTTTGAACGTTTAGGGTTTATTGAAATCCCTAAAGAGTCTATTCCCGAACATAAGATTTGGGCTGATTGTATAAAATGCAAACATTTTCCTATATGCAACGAAGTATCACTTATCAAAACACTCTAAGCACACTCTTTTGGATTGTTGCTTTTAGTTTTTATAGTGCTCTTAGTAGTATTCATCTTTTTTTGCCCCCTATGCTGGCGGTTGTTGGATTTTTATTCTACCTTGCATTGAGTAGGCACGATCTTTTTTCGTTAATTGCGTATTCGATTATGTTGTTAATGATTGAAGCTGAAAAAGGGTTTTGGTTTGGGAGTTCCATCGTTTTTTTTACCCTTATAAGTTATTATTTACTCCCAAAATTAGAACAAAATATGCGATGTACTGTATGTATTAAAGCACTGTTTGTCCTCGCAAGCTATCTTCTATTTTGGATATTTCTTACTATGGCGAACGGTATTTTACTCTTACCACAACCCTCATTAGATTGGCACGTCCTTTTTTATATGGGGATTGAATTTTCTGTGATTGCGATATTCGGATGAAAATAAAACTTTTACTTGGATTTTTTATACTTGCATGGATAGCATTGATTGTCCGTGTATTTGATTTATCGGTAAGATCCAATGAACACTATGAAACCTTATCGCAAAACAACAGTATCAAGACAGAACTTTCTCCCCCTGTGCGCGGTGAGATTTTGGATCGACGACTGGAACCGATTGCCATTAATGAACTTGGTTTTAAAATATCTCTGGCTCCTCATTTAACCAAAGGGGATGATATCCATCTTTTGGAACAAGAAGTTAACTATCTTCTTAGTATGATTCCAACACTTGATGGGAAAAAAATTATTAAAATTTATCGTGCAGAAGATTCGTATTACAACCATAGTTTTATTGATGTCGTCGATTTTGTCCCTCATGAGACAATGATCCCTCTTTATGCATTGATGAATCTACGTGAAACAATTAAAATTTCCCCTTCTACAAAACGTCTCTATCCACACGGATATATGGGGTCACATATTATCGGTTATGTTGCCAAAGCGAATCAAAAAGAGGTTGAAAATAATCCCTTATTACAACTTTTAGGGCATGTCGGGAAAAGCGGGATCGAAAAATATTATAATAATTATCTCCAAGGTGAAGCCGGGGAGCGACGTATAAAAGTAAATGCCCATAATGTCGAAATCGAAGAGATAGGGCGCAGTGCGACCCAAGAGAACCGTAATCTAGTGCTCAACTTGGATATGCGGTTGCAAGAGTACATTACCGCAGCTTTTGTAGGCAAAGTGGGAGCGATTGTTGTTATGGATACCAATGGGGCGATTTATGCTGCCGGAAGTTATCCTGAATATGATCTTAATGGCTTTGTAGAGGGGGTTAGCTCGGATCAGTGGAATTATCTAATCAACAGTGTGTATGCTCCTTTTACCAATAAAATCGTCAATGGTCTTTATCCTCCGGGCTCTACCGTTAAAATAGGGATGGGACTTGTCTATATTGGTTCTGGTAAAATGGATGAATCGACGGTTATTCAAAGCACCGGTTCGATGAAGCTCGGAGGTCGAACATTTCGGGATTGGAAAAAAACAGGACATGGACCTACCTCTATCGTCAAAGCAATAAAAGAGAGTTGCGACGATTATTTTTACGAGGGGAGTTTGAGAGTAGGGATTGATACGATGAGTCGTGGCATAACACGTATGGGATTGGGGACAAAAACATCGATTGACTTACCTAATGAATTTGTTGGAACCGTTCCGAGTCGTGAATGGAAACGTAAACGGTTTAAACAACCATGGTTTCATGGTGATACACTCAATTCCTCAATCGGCCAAGGAGATTTTCTTGCTTCTCCGATTCAAATAGCAGATTTAACAGCACTCATCGCTACGGGTAAACTCCCTGTTCCCCATATTGCTAAAACTATCGGTGATAAAGAGTTCACACCCAAACCGCGTGATGTTTTGACACCGCTGGAAAAACAAAAACTCCCCTTTATACAACAGGGAATGATCGCTGTGTGTAATGAGAAAGGGGGAACGGCAACAGGGCATATTACCTCACGTTTTCCGATAGCAGGTAAAACAGGAACGGCACAAACAACAGGGATTTCTCAAAATGTTAAAAACCGTCTGGATGAAAAAAGTATGGCGTATCTGCAACGCTCTCATGCGTGGTTTACCACATACGGTCCAGTAGAGAACCCTCAGTTTGTTGTGACGGTATTGGTTGAACACGGAGGTCATGGAGGAGAAGTAGCAGGAGAAATGGTATCGGGAATTTACAATAAGCTTTTAGAATTGGGTTACATTAAACTGGGTCAACCTAAACGCTCTACCCTTGACTCCTCAGTATCAGACTCAACGGCAAATTAAACTCTCGAACGAGTTCTTCTTCTCTGTGGCGCATTTCACCGTTATCAACTTCATGATCCATCCCCAAGAGATGAAGCATCCCATGGATAAAGAGGAGAGAGAGTTCATCATTCGCACTATGACCTAACTCATGAGCGACACTTTCAACTTTATCACAACTGATGATAATACTCCCCAGTGGTGCACCTGGAAATGGATCACTTGGGAAACTAAGGACATCGGTGCTTTTGTCAAATCCGCGAAATTCACGGTTGATTTCTCGCATTTCAATATCATCGGTGATGATGAGTTCGATTTCTTGGTGACTCAGGGCAGTAGCAATGGTTTCTAAATTGTGAAAGTTATATTCTTTATCGGTTCGGTTATCGAGTTCTATCATAATGACATTGTAGCATAAGCTCTGAATATTTGTAAAAGTGCCAAAAATAGGGCTTTATATTAACCTAAAATAGGCAAAAAATCGGTCACTGACAAACTGAGAACGTATAAATTATGTGACACATCATAAAAAATGAGAAATCCAATATCTGACACTATTTTTCACTTTAGACTTTAGTAATACATAATGATATAGTTTAAGTTATTTAACTACATCTTTGTAAAATTTTTGTTTATATTTCCTTAGTCATTATAATTAAGACAAATTTTGGTACAGTTCAAAGTGTCACAAAATTAGGTATTAAATAAAAAATTAATGTTAGGAAAAAAATTGAAACCAAAAATTTTTATAGGTTCATCAGTTGAAGGATTAAGTGCCGCATATGCAATTCAACAAAATTTAGCTCACGATGCTGAATCTACAGTCTGGGATCAAGGCTTTTTTGAATTGTCAAAAACTACTATAGAATCATTGGATAAAGCATTGGAAACAATGGATTTCGGAATCTTTGTATTTAGTGGTGACGACATTACAATAATGCGAGGGAAAGAATCTTCAGCAGTAAGAGATAATGTACTTTTTGAATTTGGTTTATTTATTGGAAAGCTCGGAAGAGAAAGAGTTTTTTTTGTTATACCGGATGGCGATTCAATTCATATGCCAACTGACTTATTAGGGATTACACCTGGAAGATATAATCCCAATAGGCAAGATAAAAGTTTACAAGCTGCTACTGGTTCAGTATGCAACAGTATTAGAATCCAAATAAAGAAGATGGGTTTGCTTAGAGATATTGAAGAATTTGGAGATACTAGTGAATCTAGTAATCATATAGAAACTTCTGAAAAAGTATGGACTGAAGATTTTTCTAATAAAGACTTTTTAGGAGCTAAAGAAAAACTTGAAAAACAAATATTAACAGACGAAGGCGATGAACGTCTTAAAGATGAAGTATGGATGTCTTATATAAATTTTAAAATAAATGAAAAGCAAGGTCTATTGGAATTGTTTGAACTATATGAAAAACAAAGTAATAATATCGAAGTAGTTAGTAGAATTATGAAAGTGCTTGAATGGGAAAACTATATCGACAAAGCGATTGAGTTTGGGAAAACTTCATTGGCAAAAGTTGAAAATAAAAGTGCAATATTAATCAATCTTGCAAATTGTTACAAAAAGAATGGAGATGTGCATGAAGCACAAGAACTTTTAAATGGATATGATCCTAGTAATAACCCTGATATTGCTATAGCTCTTGCAGAAATGAAAGAAAATAAAGGTGAAGCATTATTAATATTACATGCAACATATCAAAATTTTCCAAACAATGAAAAATTAGTTTATAAGTTCGCAAGACTACTCCATGATGAAGGTCATAATAAAGAAGCTCTATATTTATATAATCTTTTAACAGATAAAAATATTGATAACATTGCCTATTGGGGATATCTAGGCAATACATGTGTTAATTTAAAATTAAATGATAACGCCATGAATGCATACAAAAAGGCAGATGAATTATCTATCGGTAGTGAAGCATGGATTGTAGCTAATATTGGAAACTTACTTAGTGCTAAAGGCTTCTATACAGAAGGAATTAAATCGTTTAAAAAAAGTTTAGAACTTGGTGATGAGTCAGAATATTCTCATGATAGATTAGCTTCTACAATAAAAAATAGAGAAGAAGAAAATAAGAAATTTCAAAATGAATGTGAAGAAGGTCGCAAGTTATTAAGACATTTTAACGTAACAACAGAAATTCCATTTTAATAAAATCTTGAAGATAGGAATACGAGGAGCGGGTGATACCTATAACTCATCGAAAGTGGGACTTGGATCTCGCATTTTGGCGAGGCTAAAGCCTCACTTCCAAACAAGTAAATAGTTGAAATGTGGACTGGTTGAATTAAATGAGGGGAAAGCACGACTCTTTTTAGGTATTCTCTTGACCAAGACGGTACGAGAAGGGTTCTATTATCATTTTTCTTTTATTCAAAGATATAACGAGTGTTGCTATACTTTCACAATTAAAACTTTTTGACGCAAAACGTTTGGAACGAAAAGTCGGGAAAATAAACAATAGCATAATCACGCACTAAAAAAGAAAAAGTAGTAAATATGAAAACAAAAAAAGCACTGTGTATTATGAGCGGCGGGATGGATTCGACCCTCGTCACCTACATCATGCGTTCACGCGGTTATGAAATCGTCGCATTGCATTTTAACTATGGTCAGCGTACCGTTACAAAAGAACTCTCTTGCTTCCGTCAAATATGTGAGGATTTAGGGGTGAGTGAAAAATATGAGATTGATCTCGATTTTTTTAAAGCTATCGGTGCCTCAGCGTTGACCGATCATAGTATCGATGTACCGACTGGCGGAATAGAAGCGGGTGTCCCTATCACGTATGTACCGTTTCGAAACGGAATCTTTCTCTCTATCGCTACCGCTATCGCAGAGAAAGAGGGGTGTTCAGCCATCGCTATCGGTGTGGTCGAAGAGGATAGTAGCGGTTATCCCGATTGTCGTGAGGCATTTATCGAGACATTTCAAAATGCGGCAAATCTAGGAACTAAAGAGACGACGAATATTACAATAGAGATGCCACTCGTCCATTTGCAAAAATCTCAAATCGTCGAGGAGTCACTTCGATTAGACGTTCCATTGCATTTGACGTGGAGTTGTTACCAAAGTGAAGATGCAGCGTGCGGTGTGTGTGATAGCTGTCGATTGCGTCTACGTGGCTTTGAACGTGCCGGAGAGAGGGATCCTATTCCCTATATGGAATAATGTATATGAAAATAAATTCTGCTTCGACAGAAGCAAGCTTTAGTGCCATAGCGGCTAGCGTAACCTTCGGGGCTTTGCTCCGTAGGTGTTCAAATTAAAAAATAATATGTTTGACGCATCAAATTCACCGATAACGATCCATTATCGTCCTCGAAATCGTAATACCTATATTACCATTACCCACAACGGTGAAGTATGTGTTCGTACACCGTTTAAAGAGCTTTCGCGTGTGAGAAGAGTGTTGAGAGAAAAAGAGAGTTGGATTAACACTAAACTCCATGAGATAACAAAGCGGGTCTCCTATCAACATACCGTGGGTGAAACTATCCTTTTTCGAGGGGAAGTAGTAGAATTAGAAAGATTTGAATTTTTGAAAAAAAAGGTCGAAAAAGATCAAAATAGTGTTAATATTGAAAAATATTACCATCAATTTTATAAAAATGAAGCACTTTTAACTCTCCCCTCCCGTATCAATCATTACAGTAAAAAGATAGGATTAGTACCCAGTGAAATACGGTATAAAAAAATGCGTAGACGGTGGGGAAGCTGTAGTAGTAGCGGTATAGTTACTTTTAATACGATGATGATGAAGCTCTCGTATGAACATATCGATTATATTATCGTCCATGAACTTGCCCATCTCAAACACATGAACCATTCCAAAGAGTTTCATGGATTGGTGCGAACGATTTTAACCGATGAAAAAAAATTACGTTCCGAACTAAAAGCGATGCGAATAGATTAAAACTCAAAATCCAGTTGTGTCATCATGGAGCGTGCAGGGTGGAGAATCGATTTATCTGCTCCGGCAACCAGTGCAAAATGGAACGAGTTGGTTTGGAGTAGGGCTAATATCTCTTCGGGATAGCCGTAAAAGAGGATGTTCTCAATGCCGATAGTGAGATGAGATTTCATTGTTTCAGGCAAAATATAGAGGATTTTTGACCATGAAGCTTGGAGGCGTAAAAAATCGATTTGCTCGTCGATAAGCTCCAATAACGGCTCAAAAATAACGACTCGATCACTCGTCCCGAACTCTTTGATCTCTAAACGACGGTTGGTAAAGACGGGGATAAAATGCCCCATTTTACTAAAGCTTTTGAACTGAAACGGGATACGTAAAAAGGTAAAAAAGAAGAGAAGGTGCTCTAAATAGGGGATAAAGAACGGTGAAAGCATTTGACGCTCATAAAAGGTGTCGTTGTGGATAAAAGAGGTCTCAAAAAGGGTTTGTTCGATGATGGTGATGGTGGTTGCTTGGGCACGGATGAGTTGATTTGTCTCTATAAATATTTCCGAATCAGTGAGGGCGGGAGAGTAGAGGACAATCGATTTTTTCTCTAATGGCCACAGTTTTTCCCATACTTCCGCCATACTCCCCTCAACGGCACAAAAATTTGGTGGAGTAGAGACAGAATGGGCGAGGTGGAGGGTGATAGGATCACACGCATAGACGAGTAAGTCTTTTTCTAGTAGGTAAAAGCGCAATAGCCGTTTAAGTGCATCATCGATAGAGCTTACTTGTACCCATGCAACTTCGGGATCACCCATCTGAGTGGGTTTGTCAAAGAGGATACCGTATGCTCCGTTAGCGAGAGCTTCGGGAATATCGCTAGGGTTATAGGCGACAAAAAGAGATCCTCGTTTTACTTTTGAAACCTCAAAGGCAACGGTTTCAAAAAGACTAATATTGGGTTCACTATGAAGCGTCCCTTTACTCAGTGCGAGGATATTTTCGAGTCTCATCCAATAGAGCTTCCAGTTGCTCTTGGTTTTTCGGGACGGATGAGGCAGAGTCCTTCACTGTCTTTGGCAGCGAGTAACATCCCCTCGGAGAGAAGCCCCATCAGTTTAGCGGGTTTGAGGTTAGCGACAACACACACTTGTGTTCCAACCAAAGATTGCGGGGTGTAATATTCCCGAATCCCTGCGACGATTTGGCGATGATGCTCTTCACCCAAATCGACTTGTAGCTTGAGGAGTTTGGAACTTTTTGGAACCTCTTCGGCTGCAACAACAAACCCGATTTTAAGTGACGTTTGGAAAAATTGGTCGATAGTGATAAGCCCTTCGTCATTTACGGTTGTCTCTTTTTTATCTTCCATTTTTGGTGCAACGACCACAGGTTTTTCCTCCATCATCGCTTTGGGTGCTTCATCCATCAACGGTTCATCAACACGAGGGAATAGAGGAGGAATTTTTTTGATTGTAAAGGCTTTGAGAAGCTCTTTATTGAGAATTAACGATGTGTAGCTTTGGGTATTGATTTCAAATCCAAGAGCATCGGCAACGGTAGCTGTTGTATGAGGCATGATAGAGTGGAGCATTACGACTGCTTTGGCAAGGAGATTCGCAACGAGAGCCACCGTAGCCAACGCTTCATCATTACGTCCCTCTTTGATTTTCACCCATGGTGCATGCTCTTCAATCGCTTTATTACCGATGCTAAATACTTTCCATAGCTCTTCGAGGTAACGATGGAGTTGAAGATCTTTCATGTACTCTTCGAGTGATTCGATGATAGCGTGTGCATCGTTGATCTCTTTGGTGTGGTATTTCAAGACGTCACTACTATCAATTTTAAAATCAGAGTATTTCTCGCTCATCCCGATGATACGATTGAGGAGATTTCCTAAATCATTAGAGAGATCGGAATTCATACGGTCGATGAGAGCACGTTGGGAAAAATCACCGTCTTGACCGAACGGTACTTCGCGCATCATAAAATAGCGGAAATTCTCAGCTCCGTAGTGTTTGGAAACTTCGCGTGGATCGACAACGTTTCCTTTGGATTTTGACATTTTTTCCCCATCGCGCGTCCACCAACCGTGTGCACCGATATGGCGTGGCAATGGGAGATCCAAGCTCATCAAGAATGCCGGCCAATAGATAGCGTGAAAACGGAGAATATCTTTACCGACCAGTTGCGTTGTAGCCGGCCAAAAATCCATTTTTGCATTGTCATCACCGTATCCGAGTGCTGTGACATAGTTCATCAATGCATCGAGCCAAACGTACATAACGTGTTTCGGCTCATTGAGAGATTCGGGTAGGTGAACCCCCCAGCTAAAGCTAGTACGGGTGACGGAGAGATCATTAAGCCCACCGCGTACAAAACTCATCACCTCATTACGGCGTGATTTTGGGAGGATAAAATCACTGTGGGCTTCGTAGTACTCCATCAGAGGCTTTTCGTATTTACTGAGGCGGAAGAAATAACTCTCTTCTTTGACGATACTCGTAGCACGTCCACAATCGGGACAGTATCCCCCATCCATGAGTTGAGATTCCGGAAAAAAGGTCTCACAGCTAACGCAGTAGTTCCCCTCATAAAAATCTTTATAAATATCCCCTTTTTCTACCATTTTTAAAAAAGCGGCTTGTACCCCTTTTTTATGGCTTGCATCGGTGGTACGGATAAACTGATCGTAACTGATATCAAACTCATCCCATAAGTTTTTAAACGTTGCACTGATCTCATCGGCAAATTGTTGCGTCGGTTTGTCGAGTTTTTTGGCTGCTTCTTCGATTTTTTGACCGTGCTCATCCGTTCCCGTGAGAAAATAGGTCTCATTGCCCAAAAGGCGTGAATGACGAGCGAGGGTGTCGGCGATAAAAGTGGTATAAGCATGACCGATATGGGCTTCACCGTTGACGTAATAGATAGGGGTGGTAATATAGTTTTTCATTGACATCCTTAAACAAATTGACCGTGCATACAGTAGTGATGGAATAATAATCGTTATTTTATCGGGAGTTACATTTGAAAGAATTAAATTGAGGTTTGATTTTGTCTAATCTATATATGGCTTTTAAGAAAATAAATTAAAATCATGTTTGTTTTACTTTCCCCTCGCTTCCAAACTTCAGTTTTTGGGAGTGTATAGCTATTTGCTATCTGCATTCCCAACGAGGACGTCGGGAACGAGGGAAAAATCCTTTTTTTCAGGTAATTTATTCGCTATTTTCATTATCACTTTCAATTAATTTATCTGCGGTATAAGCTAGCTTGATTGCGAGTCTAACAGATCGGTCAATGAGTTCGCTTTCATTACTTGGTGTAAGTTGAGCTGATGTGACATATGCGGCTAAAAGACGAGATGCCATATGGGCAATAGTATTTTCACTATATTGTAGCTTGAGATAAGTTTCTTCATTATTCATTTTAATTCCTTTATCTTTAAAATTTTGTTTTCTAACTATTTATTCAAAGAACATATTAGCATTTTAAGGCTATAAAATAAATATTTAATCATATTTTAAATGATTGTTAATTTTTACAAACATTACGGTGATTACTCGCTTCCAAACTCCAGTTTGGAAGTGCATAGCTATTTGCTATCTGCATTCCCAACGAGGATGTCGGGAACGAGGGAAAGTGAAAGCTGGATTCCCGCCTTCGCGGGAATGACGAGAGAAGGTTAGATTCCGTATCAAGTACGGAATGACTAAGACAGGGAATGATGGCGTGTTAAAAATCAAATCCGCCCGTAGAGCCTTTGGACATACTCTCATAGACACTGCGTACATACTGGGTTCGAACCTCACATCCGATGATTTCAGGGCATTTTAGACAGCTCTCAAACCCTTTGGATTCTTGACACTGTTCAAGCACTTTTTTTGCCTCATCGAGTTTGGCTTCATAAATGTCGTTAGTTTCTCCCATAGACATCCGCTACCACTGAGACTTCATAGTTAGAACCGAAAAAACATGGACTGGTGTCGTGAACATGTTTTGTCTCTTTTTCCAATACGCGGTTAGCTCCATCAATAGCGCGACCGCCAGCCGTTTCAAAAATAAAGGCAAACGGAAATACTTCAAAGAGTTGACGCAATTTCCCCTCCGGTTTATCTGAAGCACCTGGATAGCTGAATAACCCGCCCCCTTTGAGGAGGATTTGGTGCAAATCGGGAACCATACCGCCTGAATAACGGAGGCGATACCCATCGGCAAAGAAGGCATCAATCATTGCTTTATGGTACGGTGCCCAACACTGCTGTGTTCCGCCCGGTGCCATGATTTTCCCTTTTTCATTCAAATGGATCTCTTTGACGTATTCAAATTCTCCAGCTTGGAGGAGGTAGAGTTTTACTTTTCCCTCATGCGCAAATACAAGCTCGACACGAGGACCGTAGACGACATAGCAAGAGGCGACCATCTTACTTGCAGTCAATTCACCATCATAAATCCCGAAAATCGAACCGACACTGAGGTTTACATCGACGAGGGATGAACCATCCAATGGATCAAAGGCGATATGGTAGTGACCATTTTCGTTGAGGAGCATCGGAAGCTCTTTCTCTTCACTCGCGATGGTGTGGACAGAAGCTATTTTACTCAACTCCTCTTCGATGATTAAATCGCTTTGGATGTCGAGTTGGAGTTGGGTTTCACCTGAGCTGTTTTGCTCTTGGGAGTAGCCGATGTCTTTTACATCGATGGCGTTTTTGATGCGGATTGCACTTTTTTCGATGGCTTGTAATATGAGTTTCATTCTAATACCTTTGCGTTGTTTAATATCCAGTTGATGACGTTATCGGGGTTGTTGAGGTCGAGTAGCTCTACATTATCGGGTAAATCATAGTCGGTGATGGTAATCGTATGATCAATAGCGAGTGCATTCATATAAGGGAAATAATCGGTATCGATTACATCTCGAAATATACTGATACGGGGTAGGGGGAGATTTTTAAGCCCCTCAACCAAAAGAATATCAAATTCACCAAATAGTGAAATAATCTCATCTAGTTCTTTATGGCGTTGGGAAAAAAAGGTGGTGCGGGTAGGGGAGGTAACTACTACCTCTGCTCCAGTATCACTCATTTTGTAGCTATCTTTTCCCGGTACGTCGAATTGAGCTTTGTCTTTTGGGTCATTTTTGATGATAGCGACTTGGAGTTGATGATCGTGGATGAGTTTTCGGGCAACTTTTAAAATTAAGGTCGTTTTGCCGCTATTAGAAGGTCCGGTAAAAGCAACGGCTAAACGTTTTTTCAAAAAATCACCCTAAACATAAAATTAGGGATATTATAATCAAGTATCATTGAAATTTTGTTAAGAATCCTCTGTTTGTATTTAAATAGTTTCGCATTAGGTGAAAAATTAGGAATGTTAATGAAAAAACATGCAAGAAAAATGATAAATTGTGTAAAACCTATGTTATGATTAAAAAGAAGCATTTGTTTTGCATCGGATATTATACTTTTCACTTATAAAGGAGCCTAATGAAAGCTGTGGTTATGGCAGGTGGATTCGGTACTCGGATTCAACCACTGACAAACTCTATCCCTAAACCGATGTTACCGATTATGAACCGTCCGATGATGGAACATACGATAGTTAGTTTACGTGATTTGGGGATAAAAGAATTTATTATTTTGCTCTATTTTAAACCTGAAGTGATAAAAGATTATTTTAAAGACGGAAGTGCGTGGGGGATAAATATTACTTATGTTGTCCCTGATGATGATTATGGGACGGCAGGAGCGGTTAAAAAGGCTCAAGAGTTTATAGGGGATGAGAATTTTATTATTATTAGCGGCGATTTAGTAACCGATTTCGATTTTCAACAAATTTTTGATTACCATAAAGCCAAAGAATCAAAATTAACAATTACCCTCACATCCGTAGAAAACCCACTCGAATTTGGTGTTGTAATCGCTAATGAAGAGGGGAAAATTGAAAAATTCCTCGAAAAACCGAGCTGGGGCGAAGTGTTTAGTGATACGATTAATACGGGTATTTATATTATTGAACCGGAGATTTTAGAGTATATTCCTAAAAATGAGAATTTTGATTTTGCTAAAGATTTGTTTCCTCTTTTGATGCGTCAGGGAATCGATTTGATGGCTGGTTATGCACAAGGGTACTGGCGTGATGTTGGAAATCCTGAGAGTTATCGTGATGTTTACGAAGATATTTTGGCAGGAAAAATCAAATTTAATATCGGCGGTGAAGCGGTTAAATATCCTGATGGTGTATTGATTTGTGAAGAAGACAATACTCTGGATGATAGTGTCGAAGTAGTTGGAATCGTCCTCATCGGTAAAAATGTTGTGGTAAAAAAAGGGACCAAACTCAGTAATGTGGTTATCGGTAACAACGTATCAATCGGTACTTCCTCGAAAATAGCGAATACGGTTATTTGGGACGATGTTGAGATTGGTAAAAATGCGAAACTCGATGGGTGTGTTATCTGTTGCAACAATCATATCGGTAAAAATGTTACGGCGAAGTCCGGATTGATTTTAGCGCAAGGGTGTGAGATAGGAGAATTAGTCGTTATCGAAAAAGATGTCACTATCTGGCCAAATAAGGTGATCGAAGATGCCGCTATCGTCAGTCGTAGCGTTATTTTGGGTAGTAAATACAAAAACTCTATTTTTGAAGATGGGATGGTTATCGGAAAATCAAATGTAGAACTTTCCTGTGAAATGGCAACAAAGCTTGCTGAAGCATTCGGTGCTCAACTCCCAGTCGGTTCTACCGTATTGGTATCACGTCACTACGATAAAAGCTCACGTATGCTTAAGCGGGCATTCTTAGGGGGACTTCTCTCTGCCGGAGTTGATGTTGTCGATTATAATGCGATCCCAGCCGCGGTAATGCGTTGCAGTTTATCGTTTCATGATAATTATACTGCCGGAATCCATTTCCACCAAAAAATTGATGATCCGACCAGTACGGTCATTACCTTCTATAACAATGAAGCACTTCGTATTAATAACGATGTTGCTAAAAAAGTAGAAAAAGCTTTTTTTAAAGAGACGTTTCGGCGTGTTGATTATTCACAAATAGGGCAAATTTACCAACTCGATCATAAACGTGAATACGGTGAGTATAAAAAAGGGATGGAAGATATTCTTCAATCGCACCGTTTTAAATGTCTTGAATGTCGTGTTGCAGTGGATGTAACGCATGGTTTGGCATCTGAAGTATTTCCAGAGATTTTAAATGATTTGGGGATAGAACATATTATGTTTAACGCATATGCGGATGAACATCGTCTATCTAATATTAATACATTGATAAAACGTTCGTATGATGATATGGGTGCTGTTATCCAAGCTCTTAAATTGGATGCAGGATTTATCCTATATCCTCATGGGCAAAGACTCGATATCTTAAGCAATGAAGGGAAACCTCTGTCGAAACAGACGGCATTGTATGCTGTCTTGACACTTCTCAATATGGATGCAAAAGCGCATGGAACAAAAAAACGGGTCTTTTTACCGACGTGGGCAGCTGATATCGTCTACTTCGATCATTTAGAGATTGAGCGAGGACAATACGCTAATTTTAAATCGGCTAAGATGAAAACATACGATTTGGTAGCGACGGGAGAGGGGAACTTTACCTTTACTGAATTTGCAACCCATCGAGATTCGATGTATGCTACCCTTAAAATATTAGAGATGATTGTTACCCACGGTGTCGCACTCTCAGAAATCATTGACTCCCTGCCTCATTTCTTCTATGCGACGATTCAAGTCCCTTGTTCCCAAGCACTGAAAGGGAAAATGATGCGCCGTTTTCTCGGTGATGCAAAAGGGAAAGAGTCATCAACTCTCGATGGTGTAAAAATTTGGTTGGATAAAGATGACTGGGTATTGATGATTCCTGATCAATACAGTGATTATTTAAATCTCACTATCCAAGCAAAAGATGATGTAAAAGGGGAACATTACACCCAGCTTTACAAGGACAAAATCGCGGAGTGGATAAAATCGTAATGAAAGTATCATCACTCAAGCTCTCTTTTTTCTGGCATATGCATCAGCCCGATTATCGGGGGAGTGATGGAGTGATGAAGATGCCGTGGGTGTTTTTACATGCTATCAAAGATTATTATGAGATGCCATGGTTACTAAGTAAGTATTCCGGGTTAAAAGCGACGTTTAATCTTAGTGCATCGCTTATCGAACAACTAAACCTCTATCAAAATCCTCTCCAATATGATTATTTTTTAACCCTTTGGGCAAAAGAGCCTCAAGAGCTTGAGTATTCACAGCGAGCATGGTTGGTGAAGTTGATGTGCGCTATGCAGTATGAGACGATGGTACGTCCACTAAAGCGGTATGGCGAACTCTATTATCAAGAATATTTCCTCGATGATGAGTTGATCGAGCTGGAGGTTCTTTTTATCCTTGCATGGTGCGGAAACTATTTGAGACTTCATAATGATGTGGTCAAAAAACTGTTGCTCAAAGAGAGAGGGTATGATTCTGGGGATAAGGAAATATTGCTTGCAACTTTAGGTGGTTTTGTCCAAGAGATTCTCCCTTTGTACAGCTCTTTGCAAAAACAAGGGATTATTTCCGTCTCAACAACTCCCTATTTTCATCCTATCTTACCGGTATTGCTCGATATGGAGAATGCTGCGCGTGCTAACAGTGTTACTAAATTGCCTGCAGGATCATTTTCGCTAACAGACGATGCTAATGAACATATAATACGCTCCATTGAACTCTATAAAGAGACGTTCGGGTGCGAACCGAGCGGTTTTTGGCCTGCTGAGGGGGGAGTGGATGAGAAGAGTGTTGCACTGTATAAAGAAAATGCGATTCATTGGATAGCCACCGACGAGGCAATCTTGTATAAATCTCTTAACGATGAAAATCCCTCATTACGGTACAAACCTTATCTTTTTGATGGGGTGAGTATCGCGTTTCGTGATCATCGTTTAAGTGATCTTATCGGGTTTGAATATCGTCATCAAAAAGGGGACGAAGCGACTCATCATTTTATGGCTGAGCTTGAAAAAATTGCCCAAACCGAAGTTGATCCAAGTGTTTTTGTGATTGTTGATGGGGAGAATGCTTGGGAATTTTACGATAATAACGGATTTGATTTTTTTAGCGCACTTTACACTACACTCTCTGATTGCTCGTGGTGTAAAACCGTGACGATGGATGAGGTAGCCAAATTTAAAAATCAAGGTACGCTAACCCATCTGGCTCCCGGAAGCTGGATACATGGGACGTTTGATACATGGGTTGGGCATAGTGAAAAAAATAGAGCATGGGAACTGATTTTTCAAACACAGCGTGATGTTGCTACCGCACAGCTTAGTGAGGATATTAAAAAGAAAATCAAATATCATCTCTTAGCCTCAGAATGTAGCGATTGGTTCTGGTGGTACGGAGACGATCACAGTACCGATTTCGCACACGAATTTGACGCACTGTTTCGGGAACATTTAATCCATATCTATAGATTGATGGAGATGGACATACCTCTTAATCTTTTGGAGCCTATTTTATCCAATGTTGTTTCTTACCCATTTTGGATTAAGCCAACCAATAAAATATCACCTCTGCTCAATGGAGAAAAAAATTCATTTTTTGAGTGGATGGGGTGTGGAAGTATCGATGAACGTCGGATATTTTCAACGATGGACAGATTGCGTGGCCCTGTTAATATTATGTACTATGGATATGATGACACTACCCTTTATATTGCATTAGAGGGGAGAGTTTCCCCCTCATACCGTATTGTTGCCGATGTTGAAACATGGGGTAAAAGAATCGACATAGTGCCCCTTTACAAGATGGGACGTTTGGAATTTGGAATACCTAGAGAATCGTTGGGTAATTCATCAGAGTTAACATTACGATTTCATTTGATGGAAGGGGAAACAAATCTTCAAAGCTTACCGGGATTTGGACTCTTAAACATCGATTTTAATCATCAAAGTGACTGGTATATTTAGGAGAGTGAGATGAAAACGTCATTATTATTTGGAATCCATATGCATCAGCCGGTCGATAATTTCGATTGGGTTATTGAAATGGGGATAAAAGAGTGTTATGAACCTTTTTTTGAGGTGATGAGCCGTTATCCTGATTTTAAATTCTCTGTTCATTGCAGCGGATGGTTGATGGAGCGTATCGAAGAACTTCGTCCGACGTTGTATGAGAAAATTGTTACTTTGGCAAAAAATGGGAGTATCGAGTTTTTTAGTGCGGGGTATTATGAGCCGATTTTGAGCGTCATACCTGCACAAGATAGGAGAGGACAAATCGGACGGCTAAACGATTCGATTCATGAGCGATTTGGACAAACGCCACATGGGTTATGGCTTACTGAACGGGTTTGGGAGTCGTCATTAATCCCTGACCTACACCATTCAGGGATAGACTATACGGTGATGGATGATTACCATTTTCAGTGTGCCGGATTTGATAAAGAGGTGTTGGACGGTTTTTTTATGAGCGAAGAGGGGGGAGAAGAGATTGGACTTTTTCCGATTAGCCAAAAACTCCGCTACGCGATACCGTTTTTAAACGTTGAGAGTGCGATATCAGCCATAAAATCATTTAACCGTGAAAAAGATTCGGCGGCGATTATTTTCGATGATGCCGAAAAATTCGGTATGTGGCCCGGAACGTATGAGTGGGTTTATGAGAAAAAATGGTTAGAGACGTTTGTAGAGGCAGTATTGGCGGATGAGTCTATTGTGACACGTCATTATGGGGAGTATTATCACTCTCAAAAACCGCGTGGAATTGCCTATCTTCCCAATGTTTCGTATTATGAAATGGGAGAATGGAGTTTACGCGCCGATGATGCGTTGCATCTTGAATCACACAAAGAGGAGATGGGAGTAGAGAAGTATGATGCCTATGGGGTAAAATTTCTCAAAGGGGGGATTTGGAAAAACTTTTTAATCAAGTATCCTGAATCTAACCGTTTGCACAAACGAACTCTCGAACTCTCTCGTGCATTTCACAGAGGCGAGGGGGATTTTGAGATACCGTTGTATAAAGCTCAAACCAATGATTCTCTATGGCATGGGGTTTTCGGGGGACTTTATCTCCCCAATCTGCGTGATAATGTCTATACCTACCTCATCGAATGTGAAAATATACGTTATGGTAAGAAAAAAGCACTTGTGAGTGATACCAATGAACTTGACGGATATCCGAAATTTAAATCGGTGAGTTCAAAATTGATTGCCCGTTTTGATGCTGCGATAGGTGGACAGCTAGTAGAGCTCGATCTTCGCGATAAATGTTTTAATCTCCAAAATACTTTAACTCGTCGAAAAGAGGCGTATCACACGAAACTTTTTACCCCTCCTAAAGAGAAAACACCACCGAGTGAAGAGGGGATAGATACTATCCACCATGCTCATATCGATGCGGATGAGACACTGCGTGATGCGATTATTTATGACTGGTACGGCAAAAATTCCTTTATCGATCATATTAGCGATGAGTATTTTAACGGAGATAATTTCCGTCATTGTAATTTTCGAGAATACGGTGATTTCGCCAATCAACCTTATGAGGGGCTAATGGGTAAAAACTCTATTACACTTAAACGTGATGGGGGAATTTATGATGGTGGAGAATTTGCGACAACGATTGAAAAAGAGTTTGAATTTGGTACGGATTCAATCTCATTTCATCTGAATGTGAGCAGTGAAGCAAAGAAATCTTATCGATACGTGATGGAACATAATTTCCATTTTTGCGACTATGATAAAGTCTTGATTAATGGAGATAAAGTAGAAGAGAGTGGAGAAATCAAAAATTGTGAGCATTTTGAAATTGTTGACCTTGTTTTGAAAAAAAAGATGACGTTTACAGCTGATAAACCTTTTAGCCTCTATTATTTTCAGCTCAAAACACTTTCACAAAGCGAGCATGGATTTGATCTCAGCGTACAGGGGATTAGTATCGCGTGTGTGTTCGAGATGGATAAGGTATGTGATATCAAAGGTGCATTGGAGATTACTCGTGTCTGAGATACGCTACGATTCATTACATGATACCCATGTCCTTATTGCCCCTGAGAGACTCCACCGACCCGACATGATTCCTATTCAGATGATTAATCAAGAAGAAAGTGTCTGCCCTTTTTGTGAGGGGAATGAGCTGATGACCCCCAAAGAGATTTATGCAATTCGTATTTTGGACTCTCTTGCTAACGGCGTAGGATGGAAAACGCGTGTCGTCCCCAATCTCTATAAAGCAGTCGCTATTGAAGCTCCCCATTCATACCATCACGGAAATTTTGGATATTGGGATGGATTTGGAGCACACGAGGTGATTATTGATACCTCTATGCATAAAACTTCAATGATGCAATGGGATCAACAAGAGCGATGTGATTGGCTCAAAACTCTTCGTCAACGTGTCGGTGATTTACGTCGTGATCAGCGAATTTCGTATCTCTCACTGTTTAAAAACGAGGGGTTTGATGCTGGGTCAACAATGGCACATTGTCATACACAACTCATAGGGCTTCCCCTTATTCCCAAAGAGATTCACCTAATGAATCGTTATGCGGTTGACTATTATAAAGAACATCATCATGCTTTGATAGAATCGATAATTAGCTACGAAGAAGAGTCATTGGTTCGAATGGTAGAGACTCACGGAGCATTCAGTGCTTTTTGTCCCTATGCGAGCAGTTACCCTTTTGAAGTGATGATTAGCTCTAAATATCATGTGGGGCAGATTGATACCCTCAATGAAAGTGATTTGGATGATCTCGCAACGTTACTGGGGTCTGTATTACTGCGTCTCAAGAGTGAATTAAATAGCTTTTCGTTTAATCTTTCCATCTCAACCCCTCCATTGGGTGAAGATATCTCTTTGTATGAAGCACATCGTTTGCGAATACGAATAATGCCAAGATTGTATCGATTAGGGGGATTTGAGATGAGTTCTCATATGATGATTAACCCTGTTTTACCTGAATTAGCCGCTAAATTATTACGAGGAGAAGAGTATGATTAAAAAAGTGTTGTTTGCCGCAAGTGAAATATATCCTTTTGCAAAAACCGGTGGGTTAGCAGATGTTGCCTATGCACTCCCTCGTGCATTAAAAAACCTTTATGATGTTACTGTCGTGATGCCACTGTATCGTTCTATCGATAAAGAGCAATATTCTATTACACCGCTTGGTAAATCATTTACCATCTCCATGGGGGGCGAGAAATATCTTGTTGATTTGTATGGGTGCAGTGTTGATGGCTACTCGTTTATATTTATTTATTCGCCGATACTGTGTGATAGAGAATTTCTCTATGGTACACCAGAAGAGGGGTATGTGGATAACGGTATACGTTTTGCCCTCTTTTCGTATGCTATTACGGAATTATTGAAACTAAGAAAGTACGATATTCTCCACCTCAACGATTGGCAATGTGCATTAGCGGCATTACTGGTTCATAAAGATCATAACCATTCACCAAAAGTGATTTATACGATACATAATTTGGCGTATCAGGGGATATTTGATTCGACTATTTTAGAATCGGTTGGGATTGAGCGTGACTATTATACGATGGGTTCTTTGGAATTTTACGGAAAAGTAAATTTTATGAAAGCCGGAGTTGCCTATGCCGATGAGGTGACTACTGTGAGTCCAACCTATGCACGTGAGATTTTAACGGGTGAGTTTGGATGTGGATTGGAAGGTTTTTTACATTTTCATCAAAACAAACTCAGTGGAATTATCAACGGTATTGATAGTGAACATTTTTCTCCACTCGCCGATAATGCCCTGATTGCCCCCTATAGTGAGTTTAAAGGTAAAAAAACAAACAAAACCCACTTGCTAAAACAAATAGGTTTTAAAGGGATTAATAAACCTCTCTTTGCCTTCGTTGGTCGTTTTACATCCCAAAAAGGGATGGATCTTTTGATTGAAACCTTACCTAAAATGGCTCTGTTAGAGTGCAATATTGTGTTGTTGGGTGAGGGGGAAGAGAACTATCATCAATCTTTGTCTCTTGTGGCAAATGAGCATAAAAATATCCATCTTAGCTTTGGGTATGATGAAGCTTTGTCACATCAGATATATGCTGCTGCGGATTTTTTATTGATGCCATCACTCTTTGAGCCGTGCGGTTTAAACCAAATGATAGCTTTTGCTTACGGTGCATTACCGATTGTCCATCGTGTCGGAGGATTAGTCGATACGGTGAAGCGATTAGAAACGTATCAAGAAGATAGCTGTTCGGGTTACGGGTTATTATTTAGTACGGCAACGTGTCGCTCGCTACTTAGTGTCGTTAAAAAAGGGTGTGAGTTATTTGAGGATAAAAAACATTTTGAACGGGTAATCAATCACAATATGCGATGTGATTTCTCTTGGAAAGAGAGTGCCATAGCCTATGGCGAACTGTATGAGAAAGAGAAAAAATAGATGGATAAATTAAATATTCTCTTTGCCGCATCCGAGGTAGTACCGTTTGCAAAAACCGGAGGGTTGGCGGATGTTGCGGGAGCACTTCCAAAAGCTCTTCGTGCACTGGGGCATGATGTACGCCTTGTTATGCCCCGTTACTACATTGTTGATCGTGAAAAATATTCCCTACGACTGATGGAAGGCTCGTTGGGTGTACCGATGGGGACTATGGGTGAAATGTGGGCAGGGGTATATGAAGGGGTTCTTCCCGCTACCGATATTCCGATTTATTTTATCGATTATGAACACTATTTTGGACGTAGTGGCTTGTACGATGAGAATGGCGAAGGATTTAGTGATAACGACAACCGTTTTTTGTTCTTTTCACGTGCGGTAATGCAATTGGCAAAAAAACTCCATTTTCATCCAGATGTGATTCATGCTAACGATTGGCATACCGCTGCTATCCCTATGATGCTCAATACCCTTTATGCTTATGATCCTCATTTCGCCTATACCGGTTCATTGCTTACTATCCATAATCTTCAACATCAAGGGAAGTTTTATAAAGGGGTGATGGATGTTTTAGGGATTGGATGGGAACACTATTTCGAGCTTGAAGAACATGGAAGCATTAACCTTCTAAAGGGGGGGATAGTTCATGCCGATGCCATTAGTACCGTCAGTTCGAAGTATGCCCAAGAGATTCGTACTGCTGAGTTTGGATGGGGGTTAGAGGGACTTATTGATATTAACTCATATAAACTTCATGGAATCCTCAACGGAGTTGATTATGAGGAGTGGAGCCCTGCCGTTGATAGTATGATTTCTTATCATTTTGATATCGATGATATGATGGGTAAGGGGATGTGCAAAAATACTCTTCAGCAGTTGTTTAATCTCCCTCAAAGAGGAGAGATTCCACTTATCGGATTTGTGGGGAGATTGGCGGAACAAAAGGGGATAGAGTTAATTGCCTCATCCATTCACAAACTTTTAGAGATGGACATACAAATCGTCATGTTAGGGGCTGGAGAGAAATGGGCAGAATCATTTTTTAGTGAGATTGCAGGTATGTATCCTCATAAGTTTGGATGTTTTATCGGCTATCGAAATGATATTGCCCACCAAATAGAAGCTGGGAGTGATCTCTTTTTAATGCCATCGTTGTTCGAGCCGTGCGGTCTAAATCAAATCTATTCCCTACGTTATGGGACACTCCCGATTGTCCGTGCTACCGGCGGGTTGGATGATACGATAGAGAACTACCATAACGACGGTGAACACGGGAACGGGTTCAAATTTCACGACGCTACACCTGAAGCATTAATCAATACGGTTGGATGGGCAGTCTATACATGGTACAATGACCATGACGGGTTTAAAAAGATGCAACACAATGCGATGTCTCAACGTTATGATTGGGAAGGTGCGGCACACGAATATGAATCACTTTATCGTCGTATTATTCATGGAAGAAAAGGGGTATGATGAATCATCCAATGAGCTATGAGGTCTCACGCTTGAGTGAGATGGATATTTACCTTTTTAAGCAAGGGACTCATACAAATCTTTACAACAAGCTCGGTTCTCATTCTATGGTACATCAAGGGGACTTTGGGATATATTTTTCAGTGTGGGCACCCAATGCTGCATATGTGAGTGTACGAGGTGATTTCAACAATTATGATACTCAAAGCCATCCGTTAAAACTTCGTGAGGATGAATCGGGGATTTGGGAGGGGTTTATTTCAGGTGTTGAGCAAGGGCTCACCTACAAATACCATATCGTCTCCAAATTTCATAACATTATTCATGATAAAAGCGATCCGTTCGGATTTTATGCTGAAATGCCTCCGAAATCGGCTTCACGGGTGTGGAAGATTGATGATTACGGATGGGAAGATTCGGCGTGGATGGCATCACGGTATCAACACAATGCCCATGATGCTCCGATAAGTGTCTATGAAGTTCATTTAGGTTCATGGAGACGGCATGTGGAGGAGGGGGATCGTTATCTTACTTACCGTGAATTGGCGGTAGAACTCGTCGAGTATCTAAAAGAGATGAACTACACCCATGTCGAGTTTATGCCCCTCACCGAATATCCGTTTTTCGGTTCTTGGGGATATCAAGTGGTCGGATATTTCGCCGCAACGGCGCGATTTGGGACACCGCAGGATTTGATGTATCTGATAGATACGCTTCACCAAAATGGTATCGGGGTGATTATGGACTGGGTCCCCTCCCATTTCGCCGTCGATATGCACGGTCTTATTAATTTTGACGGTACGGCATTGTACGAACATGATGACCCGCGTCAGGGATTTCACCCAGAGTGGGGTAGTATCATCTTTAACTATGGGCGTAATGAAGTACAGTCTTTTTTGATTAGCTCCGCGATGTTTTGGGTAGATTATTACCATATCGACGGTATTCGTGTTGATGCGGTGGCATCGATGTTGTATCTGAACTATGCACGTAAAGAGGGGGAGTGGATCCCGAACCAATACGGTGGCAATGAAAATCTCGAAGCAATCGAGTTTCTCAAAAAGCTCAATACCTCTTTGTACGGTGCCTATCCTGATATCGTGATGATTGCCGAAGAGTCCACCGCCTATCCGATGGTGACCCGTCCCGTCGATGTCGGGGGGCTAGGATTTGGGTTTAAATGGAACATGGGGTGGATGCATGATTCACTCAAATACATGAGTTACAACCCCTTTTTTCGTCAACATCACCATCATCAACTCACCTTTAGTATGTGGTATGGGTTTGATGAGAACTTTATGCTCCCGCTGAGTCACGATGAGGTGGTTCATATGAAAGGTTCCCTCATCAATAAAATGCCGGGAGATACCAACCAAAAATTTGCCAACCTACGGGCATTGTATGCTTATATGATGGCACATCCGGGTAAAAAGCTTCTCTTTATGGGAGGAGAGATTGCCCAATATGCAGAATGGAATTTTGAACGTTCCCTCGATTGGCATTTGTGTGATTTTCCACTTCATGCAGGGCTACAAAAAATGGTTGCTGAGCTAAATAGTCTTTATCGTCGTGAGAGAGCACTACACCTTTATGATGAAAAACGGGAAGGGTTTGAGTGGATCGATGATCGTGATTCTAGCCATAATTGTCTCAGTTTTATCCGAAAAAGTGATAATCCGGATGAAAATATTTATGTGGTGTGCAACTTTGCCGATGAGACACGCTATGATTTTCCGGTTGGGGTAGTTGCAGAGGGGGAATATGTTGAGATATTTAACTCGCAATCTTTAGTGTATGAGGGATGGAATATTCACAATTCAGAGAGTATAATATCTCGAAATGTACCAATATACGGTAAAGAATTTTCGATTACCATGACACTTCCACCATTGGGTGTTGTCTATCTAAAAAAACTAATAAGTAAGGAAGAAAAACTATGATTTTTAGCAAAGAGTTGTGTTGTACTGAGAATGAAGAGTCTAAACAAAGAAAAGAGAAAGCATTTACCGTTGTCACCCATGAATATACGAGTGGAAAAATCGGTTATTATGGACTCCCAATCAGTTCAATTAAAACAGTCGATGAGGTGAAATTATTAGAGGATCAAAATCCGTTTTTAGCATCCGGTACGATTAGTGATATCGCCCTGATCGGTATTGGTGGTTCCTCATTAGGGGTCAAAGGGATTGATTCACTGTTAAAAGCTAAAAAAATACCCACACGAAATCTCCATTTTTTTGAAAATACCGATCCAACAAATATTTCTAAAACATTATCCACATTGACAAAAGAGAATACCCTTTTTATTGTCGCTTCTAAATCGGGGACGACTATTGAGACGATCTCGATTCTAAAAACTGTTATTAGTTACTATGGGCTTGATATTGAAGGGGATGATCGAAATCGTATACTGGTTATAACCGATGCGGGATCATCATTATCGAAATTTGCCGATCATCATGGAATGAGACAGTTTGCAATACCGCTCAATGTTGGAGGACGATTTTCGGTATTGAGTGCTGTTGGTATCGTTCCATTGACATTGGCAGGATACGACACTAAAGCTATTCTCGCTGGTGCACAGACATTTTTAGAGAGTTTTTTTAGTCGTCACGAAGATCATCTTTTAGAAAAAGGGTGTTTTCTTTTTGAAAATAGTGCAACAATTACCACTAATATACTATTCGCATATGCCAATGAACTTGAAAACATGTGTAAATGGTATGTTCAGTTATGGGGAGAGTCGTTAGGTAAAATCGATTTTCATGGAAAAACCGTCGGATTAACCCCACAAGCATTGATCGGTTCGGTGGATCAGCACTCCTTTTTACAACTTCTCATAGAAGGTCCTAAAGATAAGAGTGTGACGTTTATCAATATTCTCGATTTTGAGAGTGATTTGATGATTCCGACACTCTCTTTGAAATACCTCGAAAAAACCGATTTTGTTCATGGCAAAAGTTTTAATGAACTGATAAATCTCCAATGTGCGGCGACAAAGGAGAGTTTAGTTTTAAGTGGTGTTCCAACCGACCAGTTGAGTTTTGAAAAAATTGATGAAGCTAATATTGGAACGATGATCCTTTACTATGAACTCTTAACGTCTGTTGTTGGTGCGATGATGGAGATAAATCCATACGATCAGCCAGGTGTTGAACTGGGCAAACAGATTCTCTACAAAAAATTTGATACGTGAGGTTACTATGATTTTACATGATTATGAAATTGACCCCAAATATACAACATGTGTCGCTTATTTTTCGATGGAGTTTGCTATCCATCAAGCACTCAAAATTTATTCTGGGGGATTAGGATTCTTAGCCGGTTCGCATATGCGAAGTGCCTACGATCTACGTCAAAATGTTGTCGGAGTCGGTATTCTTTGGAGTTTTGGATACTATGACCAATCACGTCATGAAGACCGCTCTTTAGAAGCGGAATTTATCCGTAAACATTATTATTTCCTTGAAGATTTAGGGATACAGGCTACGGTACATCTTCATTCTCAAGATGTTTACATCAAAGCTTTTTATCTTCCCGCCAATATTTTTAGTTCAGCTCCTATGATTTTGCTCTCTACCGATATCCCTGAAAATGATTTTTTGGCCCGTACTATTACTCATAAACTCTATGATAATAATGAGGAGACACGTATCTCTCAAGAGATCGTATTGGGAATCGGTGGTGTAAAAGTTCTTGATGCGCTTAGACAGCCGATTGATATTTATCATATGAACGAAGGGCATGCAATGCCGCTTGTTTTTGAACTTTATGCCAAATATCAAAATATGGACGAAGTCAAAAAACGGGTTGTATTTACAACCCATACCCCTGAAGATGCGGGAAATGAACAACATAATATCAATCTGCTCCATAAATTCGGATTTTTTGACGGGTTGCAGTTAGATACGGTACGTTCGATTATGAAAATGGAAAATGATGAGATGTTTAATCTTACTATCGGAGCATTGCGTTCGAGTAAAATCACCAATGCTGTTTCCAAAATGCACGGTGAAGTAGCAAATCGTATGTGGCTCGATTGTGTAGGTCGTTCTGAAATTATCCATATTACCAATGCTCAAAATCGTCGTTTTTGGACAGATGGAGGGATGCTTACTGCTCTTGATGATCATGAGGATTATGCCCTTATCGGAAGGAAAAAACACCTTAAACGAGAACTCTTTAATGTTGTTGCCGATCAAACGGGGAAAATGTTTAATCCAGATGTATTAACGATTGTGTGGGCACGTCGTTTTGCAGAATACAAACGTCCTGGATTGCTCAAGCACGATTTTGCCCGTTTTAAAAAGCTACTAGAACGCAAGGAAAAGCCGATTCAGGTTATATGGGCAGGAAAACCCTATCCATTTGATACGAATGCTGTCAATGCATTTAATGAATTGATTCATATTAGTCATGGAATAAAAAATATGGCGGTATTGGTAGGCTATGAGCTTGAACTCTCTCGAATTTTGAAAAAAGGGTCAGACGTATGGCTTAATACTCCGCGTGTTTCTCGTGAAGCGAGTGGAACGAGCGGTATGACAGCGAGCATGAATGGATCTATTCACTTTTCAACGAATGATGGATGGCATCCTGAATATGCAAAACATGGTATCAATGCATTTACTATCCCCGAAATAGATCATACTACCCCTATAGAGGTACAAGATCGTGAAGATAATAAAAATTTGATGGATATTTTAGAAAATGAAATAATCCCAATGTATTACGATCATGTTGAGCAGTGGACACAAATTATGAAAAATACGATGAGCGATGTTATCCCCGCATTTGACTCAGGGCGAATGGCACATGAGTATTATGTGAAGATGTATACCATTTAAAACAGCTTCGATACCATCGTCTGTGCTTCAGCAATGATAGTATTGAGATGTTCGCGTGAGATAAAGCTCTCGGCATAGATTTTATAGATTGGTTCTGTCCCTGAGGGGCGGAGGGCAAACCATCCGTTTTCGGTTACCACTTTTAGCCCCCCGATGGAGGCGTTGTTTCCAGGGGCTTTGGTGAGGATTGATAGTATCGGCTCACCTGCTAGGGTTTGCTCTTTGACATCTTCTGGGCTGAGATTTTTAAGAACCATCCGTTGTATAGCATCGGCAGGGGCATCGATGCGTGTGTACAACGGTGCACCGAATTTTTGGGTGAGCTCATGATAGTGTTCACCCGGATCACGTCCTGTTACGGCAAGTATCTCAGCTGAGAGAAGGGTGAGGATAATGCCGTCTTTATCGGTACTCCATACTGTGCCATCATGACGTAAGAAACTCGCCCCAGCACTCTCTTCTCCGCCGAAAAACAGTTTCCCCTCGGTGAGTCCCTCTACGAACCATTTGAAACCGACGGGAACTTCGATTACTTTTCTATCCAATGATGCGGCAACGCGATCAATCATCGAGCTGCTTACCAATGTTTTTCCAATCCCCAAATCACGGCTCCATTGGGGGCGATGGCGTGCGAGATAATCGATGGCGACACTGAGATAGTGGTTGGGATTCATGAGCCCGACACTTTTGGTAACGATGCCGTGACGGTCAAAATCAGTATCGTTTCCAAAAGCAATATCAAACGAATCTTTCATTGCGACCAAACCTGCCATCGCGTAGGGTGAAGAGCAATCCATACGCACTTTACCGTCTTTGTCACAATGCATAAAAGAGAATGTTGAGTCGAGAGTATCGTGAAATATCTCCATATTGAGATTATAGTGCTCTTTAATCGCGTGATAATACACCATACCCGCACCACCCATTGCATCGGCTCCGATATGGATACCGGATGCTGCAATAGCGTCCATATTTATGACGTTTTGCAAATCTTCTACGTAAGGGGTGATGTAATCATATTCGATAATATTAGAGGCAGTGTGAACCTCATCGAGGAAGAGTTTTTGTACATCATGCAGTTGGTTCTCCATGATTGCATTAGCTCTTTTTTCAATCCAGTCGGTGACATCGGTATCGGCAGGTCCGCCGTGTGGAGGGTTGTATTTGAATCCGCCATCACTAGGAGGATTATGGGATGGGGTGATAACGATACCATCACACAGTGCTGTGGCGGTACGATTATGGGTCAAAATGGCGTGAGAGATGACGGGAGTGGGGGTATAGCCACCCTCTTTAGCTATTTTAACATCTACTCCGTTGGCTGCTAGAACCTGTAATGCACTGATTTGAGCAGGATAGGAGAGGGGGTGGGTATCGATGCCGATAAAGAGCGTCCCACTGATTTTGGCGTGTTTACGGTAATCACACACTGCTTGGGTGACAGCAAAGATATGGGTTTCGTTAAAACTGTTGAGTAGTGATGAACCTCGATGCCCTGATGTACCGAAACTGATACGTTCTTCATTGTCTGCACTGTTTGGAATATTGGTGTAATACTCACTGATGAGTTGAGGGATATTGGTGAGTGCTGATTTGGGAACTTGTTTGCCTGCATAAGGGTGGATGCTCATAAACTCTCTCTTTTTTTACTAAGATGTTATACACTAAAACGAATATATCCGTTTTAGTGACAAGGACTAAAGTCCTTTGTAATCCCCTAAAGCTACAAAAACTGTGTTTTTGAGAAATATACTGATTTAATTTTACCATGTTAGAAATAAAAGTGTGGGGTAGATTGGGTTACAATAACAGATACTTTTTATAAAATATGGATACTCCTTGATAGATTTAGAATTACTTGAACACCATTTTAAGACCATTAATACCATCATCCTCTCTCGTCAAGATGCCGTAACGGGTTTATTACCTGCAAGTACGGCAATCACTGCGCATGGGGATTATACCGATGCATGGGTGCGAGACAACGTTTACAGTATTATGAGTGTGTGGGGGTTGGCACTCTCATACAAAAAAGTAGATCCGACACACCCTCGAAGCTATCTTTTGAGTCAAAGCGTCGTGAAGTTGATGCGTGGGTTACTAAGTTCGATGATGCGCCAAAGTAATCGGCTAGAAGCTTTTAAATACTCGCTCGATCCGATGGATGCCCTTCATGCTAAATATGGAACTCATACCGGATTAGCGGTTGTCGGTGATGATGAATGGGGACATTTACAGCTCGATGCTACGTCGCTTTATTTGCTCATGATGGCACAAATGATCGAATCGGGATTGAACCTCATCTATAGTACGGATGAAGTTGATTTCGTCCAAAATCTGGTTCATTACATTAGTCGGGCATATTGTGTACCTGATTATGGTATTTGGGAGAGGGGAAACAAGATCAATCACGGTGCTACGGAGATTAACTGTAGCTCAGTAGGGATGGCTAAAGCGGCACTCGAAGCAATGGATGGATTTAATCTTTTTGGTAAGATAGATTCTCAAGAAGGGGTTATCCATGTTGTCCCCAGTGATATCGCCCGCTCTCGTTTAACCCTCCAGTCCCTTCTCCCTCGTGAGTCTAATTCTAAAGAGACCGATGCTGCGCTTCTTAGCATCATCGGTTATCCCGCATATGCAATCGAAGATACTCAACTGCATCAACAAACACGTGAGAAGGTCCTCAAAAAACTAGAAGGAAAATATGGGTGTAAACGGTTTTTACTTGACGGACACCAAAGTGCACTTGAAGATTCATCGCGTCTACACTATGAACCCTCAGAACTGCGTGAATTCGAAGATATAGAATCAGAATGGCCCCTCTTTTTTACCTATCTATTGCTCGATGCTTTGATACGGGGTGATAAAGAAGAGATTAGTATTTGGTATGAAAAACTAAAGCCCCTTTTTGTTGAACAAGATGGTGAATTTTTATTACCGGAACTCTATGCGCTCCCTCGTGAATTGATTGAGGCAGAGAAACTCTCTCCCGGTTCTCAAAAACGGTTACCTAATGAAAACATCCCCTTGGTCTGGGGACAAAGTCTTTTTATTTTGTGTGAATTAATGCTCGATGGACTTTTGCAACCAAATGATATCGATCCCCTGAATCGGCGTGGACGTTTAGGTCATCAGAACCACACAACTCCATTGGTAGCGATATTGGCTGAAAACCGTTCAATCAAAGAAAAATTGTCTGCATTAGGGATTATGAGTGAAACGATAGATGAGTTGCAAAATGTCAAAATTCTAAATGCTTCAATACTTTCAGAGGTGCATACCAAAATCGGTAAAAACCTAAAATTATCACTCAGCGGAAGAACTTTCGCGGTGACACGGACCATTACCACCTCACGTTTGTATCTCTTATCGGGTCATCGGGTTCTATTTCTCCCCTATTATTTTAATCCTCAAGGGTTTTATTTTAGTTATGACAACACCCTTTTGGCTGAACATTTCCGTTCATCATTAAAATTTCTCGATAAACACTGGAATCGAAGTGCTCAACCGATTGTCCCTTTTTTAGTTCGTGAAGATATGCTTCAAGAAGGTGAAATTATTGTTGAACTTCTTCGAGAAGTGTGCGGTAGTAGTGAGATTGAAACGGGAGAAGTGGAAGCTTTATTGCAACGTGCTGCTATTGAGCGCATAGAGTATTTGAATGAATTTAATCCGCAAAATTTCGAACTCGAAAAAAATATTATCCCCGAATCATCGATGAGTCATCAGCTTTACGAAGCCGCTACAACCTCTCATTCATGGTCGGTGATGCGTCGAATGTCTGATTTAATCGGGAGTTATGATGATCGTATCGAAGATGCATTGATTGATATTGTCATCCGTCAAAAACGTTTAGCGGTAGGTAGAGCATATAGTGAACAGGCGACCTTTTCAAAACCCCATGATAGTATGGCTATTATTAAAACCATTTCCGAATTTTGCGGTGATAATCTCGCTGAGAGGGTATTGACACAGGAAATATTGTTGCATTTAGGGGAGCTTATACGTCATGAACCTGAACTTTTTACCAACATGTTAACGCTACGTACTTGGTATTTTGTGCAACTTTTGGTGGGGCATATTAGTCGAGAAGAGCACTTGGCGATGGGGGATGCTTATCAAAGATTGCTTGATTTACCACCTCATGCCATCTACAATCGGCTCCGTAATATTTTAAAGTCATTTGCCCTCGAAGTGACACAGTTGATCGATCAAGAGAATCTTCATGCTTCAGGGGTGAGTACGTTAGAGGGTATCGCCATGGCTCCATTAGAAAATACACCCAGTGATATTGAAAACTGGCATTTATGGCGTGAACAGATGGGGATGGTAGGAAATCTCACCTCACTCTTTTATAAAAATGTTTGGCATTTGCTTCAACAATGTAAAGGGCTTGTTATCGGAGACAAATACAGTATACAAAGCCGTATAGGTGCTGATTTGACACTTGATTCTACCGCTGGAGAACAAAACTTTGCCCTACGAATTGATTCACTGTTGCAAGGGATTCATGCACCTGATTATCGTCAGCTGAATATCGAAGCGATTGAATCACTGTCGCGTTTATTACGTCAAAGCCCTGAATTGCATATCAATAATGACCTGATTTTAGATGTCTTGATCGGTCATGCCGTCCGTATTGCATGGAAACAGTATAAGGGATTGGAACATTATGATGAAGAACGAGGATTAGCATGGGAATCATTTTATAAACTTTCACCACGTGAGAGTGACAAAGCTTTTGCTGAAGCATTTATCTATCTATTGACCCCTGAGGAGAATTCACATGAGTAATATACTTGCAGTAGACATCGGTGGAACAAAAACTATAGTTGCCCTTTTTGAAGTCGTAGATAATGTTTTGAACCTTAAGCATCAACATCAGTATGCGAGTCAATCGTTTACCTCATTTAGCGATATTCTGGTCGATTTTAAAAAACGTTTTCTTACCACGAGTATTGATGCGGCGTCTCTTGGTGTTGCAGGACCCGTGATTGAGGGGAATTGTAAAACAACTAATCTCCCATGGGGGATTAATGGCCGTGAACTAAAAAAACAGCTCAATACAACCAAAGTAAAATTACTCAATGATCTCGAAGCAACTGCCTATGGAATGCTCTATTTAGATGAAAATGAGTTTGTAGAACTTAACCCAAAAGCAAAAGTAACCCAAGGAAATCGTGCCGTTATCGCAGCAGGTACGGGTTTGGGGGAAGCACAATTGTTTTGGGATGGTGAGGGGTATCACCCTATCGGTTCAGAGGGGGGGCATTGTGATTTCGCACCCGTTTCTGTAGAGCAAGATGCACTGCTTGTATGGTTGCGTAGCCAATACCCGAATCATGTGAGCTATGAGCGTATTTTGTCGGGACCTGGGATTGCCGCACTCTATGATTTTTTAGTTTCCAGCGGTTTTGCTAAAGAGAATGAGAAAATAAAACATCTTTCAGAGGATAGTGATCGCAGTGCGATGATTAGTCACTGTGCACTCGAAGAGAATGATCCGTTATGTCGAGAGACATTGAGGTTATTTGCAGAAATTTATGGAGCAGAAGCGGGCAATTTAGCCCTTAAATCGATGTCACTCGGAGGTGTATATATCGGCGGTGGGATAGCCCCTAAAATTTTGCCGTTTATCCGTTCTAGAGACTTTATGGATGCTTTTGTTAAAAAAGGGAGATTTGAGAAGATTTTAAGTGATATACCGGTCAAAATCTCACTAAATCCAGAGACAGCACTTTTAGGTGCCGCCTATTATGCGAGAGATAGGTTATTGAAAAATTAGATTAGTTAAATTATACTATTTTAAATATATTTTTGTGTAACATTATAGTAATGCCATTATGAGAACATAATAATGTGTTCTGATAAGACTATGGATCACGATAACTTTTAATGTAAAGGGGAAATGATGAGTAGTAATATTATTACAATGGGTGGTGTAAAAAGCCTTAGAGATATTGATATAACTGGTAAAAAGGTGCTGATTCGTGTTGATTTTAACGTCCCGATGGATGGACAGTTTAATATTTCCGATGACAGTAGAATTCGTGCAGCTCTTCCAACGATCAACTATTGTATCGATCATAAAGTATGCTCCATTACCTTGGTAAGTCATTTAGGTCAACCAAAAGGCGGCTATGATGAACGTTATACGCTCCGCCATATTCTCAAGCGATTAGAGCGGCTATTGGAGAAAAAAATCGAGTTCATTGATAATCTCGAAACCCTCAAAGAGGAAAATGCACACTGTTCGATTGAACGGATCTTTTTGCTTGAAAACATCCGTTTTTTTGAAGGTGAGAAGAAAAACGATCCCGTTTTTTGTCAACAATTAGCCGATCTATGTGATGTCTATGTTAATGACGCATTCGGGACATCTCACCGTAAAGACGCTTCGACTTATGGAATCGCCGATTATGCACCGATTAAAGTAGCCGGATTTTTGATGATGCGAGAGATTGAAGCGTTTAGTAAAGCCCTCGAGAATCCAATCCGACCAATAGCTCTTATCGTTGGTGGTTCAAAAATCTCCTCAAAAATCACGTTGCTCACCTCAGTGATGCCGAAAATCGATAAGCTGATTATAGGTGGTGCTATGAGTAATACCTTTTTAAAAGCATTGGGCTACGACATGAAAGCCTCCCTCGTAGAAGATGATTATGTAGATATCGCTAAAGATGTTTTGTTTGAAGCATTATCTAAAAATGTGAAAGTGTATCTCCCCGTCGATGTGGTCTCAACTGATTCTATCGAACATCCCGTCGATATTAAAATCACCCCCGTTCAAGATGTGTTGGATGGGTTTCATGCCGTCGATATCGGACCTGCAACATTGAAGCTTTTTTCTGAAGCTATTGAACTTTCAAACACTATTATCTGGAACGGACCGATGGGGATTTACGAAATAAGTCAATTTTCAAAAGGAACCTTTAGACTCGCGTCTATTATTGCAGATAGTTATGCTTTTAGTATTGTCGGAGGTGGGGATACCGCTGATGCTGTAGAGAAAGCGGGTGAAAAAGAGAAATTTAGTTTTATCTCCACTGGAGGGGGAGCGAGTTTAGAGCTTTTAGAGGGGAAAATTCTCCCCGGATTTGAAAAACTGGATCGTAAATAAAAATATTAGGGATGAACAGATTCTTTGATTAACTTCTCTACTCGAAAAATCATTTGTTGAATAGGTTCATTCTCATGTTGTACTACTGTTGCTAAACGGATAGTGCAGGGGGATTTTTGGCGCACTTTTTGGACAATATTGAGTGTAGTTTCCGGAATATCGATCAGATAGGCAAGTAAAAAAGATTTTTTCTCCCAACGAATTAGCATATCGCTTTGACGAATGTTGGCTTTTAGTGTCATAATGAAATTGATTAAATTAGAATCATCATCGGTTAATTCGATCAATGTCAAAGCGATTGATTTTCGGTTAAACAATGCTGCATCTTGAAAGCTTTTGGTTGTATGAATAAAGTAATCTTTGTCATATGCACCGCTCTCTTTATCTATCGTGACATCATTTTCAATCATGATCCGTTTGATAAGCTCTTGAGAAATGTCGGTAAAAGAGATAATAACATACTCCTCTACCGGAGCTTCTATAGTCACAGAAAAAGCGTGAGGTTCTGCGCGGTAGTTAATCATACTGACGATTCTATCGGCTTCTGGAATCTCTTGAAGTTCTGTAATCCATTCACCGGGATTGTCACATTTGTTAGCATGAAAATAGGCATCATGCGGGACAAAACGATTTTCTAATGAGCCAAATTCACGTAAAAACTCTCGTGCTGTATTCATACCGGTAAAATTTTGAAATGCTTTATTAAATAAAATTGGGTTGCCGTTATGCATCAAAACGATCAAATTTTTTTGTGTGTCAATGGCTGCTTGAAACAGGCTGCTAAAGACACTGTTTTCATGGAGTAAAAAAGGTTCATTTGGCGACAAACTCATTCAAGCCCTTTTAGCTGTATTTATAGAATAATAACATATTCGATCTTTACACAAGGGCAATTGGGATTAAACACATAACGTTTGTCCCATTTTTAGGAGTTCAGCTTTAATGGTATATTTACCCTCACTAATGGTTTGGATATCAATAAAATCAAATGATCCGCTTTTATAAACAATAGCATGGTGGTTGTTAGCGGTATTGATTAGTTTATCTAGCGCATAGATAACAAATTCTGAAGCGATGAGCCGATCATAGACGGTAGGATTTCCCCCTCGCTGAATATGACCGAGTGTTGTAATACGTGCTTCAAGACCAATCTCCTCTTCAAACCACTGCTCCACCTCTTTACTCATGCCACAACCCTCAGCAACTACGGCTATGGCGTAGTTACGTCCCTCTTTGACTTCGTTTTTGAGTTTTTCACCCAGAGTGTGAAGATTTGAGGGGATTTCTGGGATAATACACACTTCTGCACCGCAAGTGAGGGCAGAGACAAGAGCTAAATAACCACACTCGCGCCCCATGGTTTCGATAACAAAAGCTCGCTTAAATGAGGAAGCGGTATCTCGTATATCATCGATTGCTTCGCGGATAACATTGAGAGCAGTATCCACACCCAAACAATAATCGGTTCCGTAAATATCATTATCGATAGTGGAGGGGATACCGATAAAATCGATTCCGAAATCCTCATAAAATGCATCAAGTGCACGAAAACTTCCATCTCCACCGAGAACAATGAGCTTTTCGATATTGTGAGATTTTAGATTATCATAGGCTTGAAGACGGTATTCGTGGTCAAAAAATCGTTTGGAGCGGGATGAACGCAGTACCGTCCCACCACGATAGATAATCCCTGAGACATCGGAATGTTCTGCTTTTTTAATGTTATTATCGATCAGCCCTTCTAAACCATCATAAATTAGATATGGGGTGATATTACGAGTATAGCACTCTTCAACGAACGTTTTGATTGCGGGATTCATCCCCGCACAATCTCCACCGGAGGTAAAAATAGCAATGTTCATAGGATTATCCTCTTTATATTCACTAAATTTTCACTTTATTATAGCACTACGAGGTGAAAAAACCTCTATCTCGCACACTTCTTGCATTTAATATATTACTTCACTCTGAGGAGTTTTTCATGGTTAGTCGAGCGAAAATTAAAGAACTCATGAACGAGAGTGCCTGTTCGCACTCTAAAGACAAAAAACCCGGAGAGGGATGTGATAAGCCAAAACCGGGACTCGCGGCAGGGGGATGTGCATTTGACGGCGCTCAAATCTCTTTGTTCCCTTACGCTGATGCGGTACATCTCGTTCACGGTCCTCAAACGTGTCTTGGTGCCTCATGGGAGACCCGTGAGACAAAAACGTCGTACACGGGGCGTGATCATACACAGATGGGCTTTACGACGGGGATAAATACCAACGATGTCATCTTTGGCGGAGATAAGCGGCTTTCAGAGTCGATTGACTATATTATGGAGCACTATAATCCCGAAGCGATTTTTGTCTATTCGACGTGTGTTACGGCACTTGTGGGAGATGACATCGATATGACCTGTAAACTGGGGAGCGAAAAACACGGAGTTCCTGTTGTCCCCGTTCATGCGGCAGGGTTTGTCGGGAGCAAAAATCTTGGTTCTCGTCTCGCAGGCGAAGCGGTGTTGGAACATCTGATAGGTACGAAAGAACCCGAATTGACTACCCCTTACGACATTAATCTTATCGGTGATTACAACGTAACTGGGGATATGTGGCAATATCTACCCATTTTTGAGAAGATTGGAATCCGAATCCTCAGTTCCATGAGCGGGGATGGTCGGGTAGGGGATATTCGCACCGCCCATCGTGCTAAACTCAATGTCATTGTTTGTGCCAAATCACTCATCACGTTGACGAGAAAGATGCAAGAACAATATGGCATCCCGTGGATTTCAGTCTCATTTTACGGCAAACGCGATACGACATTTGCGATTCGAGAAATCGTGAGTGCGTTGGGTGATCCTGCACTCATTGCACGAGCTGAAGCGGTGATTGCCGAAGAAGAGGCGGCTTTAGAAGAAAAAATCGCCCCTTTTAAAGCCCTCTTTGCAGGGAAAAAAGCGGTACTCAACACAGGTGGAAATAAAGCGTGGTCAATCGCATCGGGATTGCAGGATTTGGGGATTGAGGTGGTTGCAACCAGCATCGCCAAATCGACGCAGGATGACATCGACAAAGCACGTGAATATCTCGGAGAAAACGGAGTATTGATGAAAAAGCCCGCATCTGAGCAGGGGAAAATCATCGACTCAACTGGGGCGCATATTCTCCTCGCGGGAGGTCGAAGTCTCTACACCGCGATCAAGAAAAAAATCTCTTTTATCGATGTCAATCAAGAGAAAAAAACCAGCTACGGAGGTTATAACGGATTGCTGAATCTTGCCCAAGATTTAAAATACGCATTCCGTAATCCGGTATTTGCTAATGTTGGTAAACCTGCACCGTGGGAAGTGGAATAGAGATATTAATCTATTTCTTCGCTTGTTCTGCAATCTCATCATTTTGGCGTACCCATGTTTGAGAACGTCCTAGCAGTGAGAAACCGATATATCCTCGCACGACGAGTTTTGCACCGTTCTCTTCGAGGCGCATTTTACAGCTGTACTCCTTGCCGTTATCGGGATCGAGAATTTTGCCCCCGTCCCATTCATCACCCTCTTTTTTCATATTACGGATGATACTCATCCCTTTGATTTTTTGGTCTTTTCGATCATCGGTGCATTTACTGCAAATACGTTCAGGATGATCGACGGGCATCCCGCGCACTACTTTTCCACTGAGTATACCGTCATTGCTTCGGGTGATTTGTATAAGCGATTTCGGCTGATGGGTCGTATCATCGATAGTAAGCCAAATACCCACGGGGGTAGATTCGGCGAATGCCATTGTGCCTACTAATAGTGTACTAAAGAGGAGAGTTTTGTATTTTTGTTGAATCATTGCATTCTCTTTTTTTGATTAATGATAGCGTAATTGTTAGAAAAATGGGAGAAAATCCCTCTTCTCGCACACTTCTTGCAATAGCTATGGTAACAAGGAGTTGTCATGGAATTTTCTCTCTCTCGTCATGAACATAAACCTCTTCAAGTCAACCCGATAAAGCACTCTCAGCCTATGGGAGCGACGCTTGCGTATCTGGGGGTAAAAGATTGTATGCCTCTGATGCACTCGGCTCAAGGATGTGCTTCGTATACTAAAGTTTTCTTTACTCGCCATTTTAATGAACCTATCGCGATTAACAACACCTCTGTGAGCGACATCACTGCCGTACTTGATGGTGGTGATTACTCGATACTCATGGCGATAGAGAATATCCAAAACAAAGAGAAAAACCTCAAACCCTCCATGATAGGTCTACACACGACAGGACTCACTGAGACCAAAGGGGATGATGTTCGGGGTGTGGGAACCCATATCGAAATACCCTATGTATTTGTGAATACTCCTGATTATGAGGGGGGGATGGAGAGTGGATGGTCCCTCACCGTCACCGCGATGATTGAACAGCTCACCGAATCTTCATCTCAGATAAAACCCAACAAACTTGTATTTCTTCCGCATCTAAGTATGCAGCCGATTGAGGTAGAGAAAATCAAATGTATGTGTGAGGATTTCGGGTTTGAGACCTATGCTCTCCCTGATCTCTCTACCTCACTCGATGGATATTGGGAAGCGGGGCAGGGGAAACTCGCCAACGGCGGAATCACGGTCGATCAAATACGTGATTTAGCTACCTCTAGCGTCGTCGTCAGTATCGGTGCATCGATGAAAAAATCGGCTTTGGCACTTCTAAAAAAGAATCCCGCGATAGAGCATCTCCATTTTGAACATCTGATGGGGTTGGATGGGTGTGACAATTTTGTAGCAGCACTCATGAAAATACGACAACAAGAGCCAAAACCGATGATAAAACGGTGGCGATCACGCCTACAAGATGCGATGCTCGATTCCCATTTTCTCATCGGAAGTTCTCATTTTGTGATTACAGGTGAGCCGGATATGTTGGTCGGGATGTGTGCATTGCTTCGTAGTGTCGGCGGAACCATCGATGCGGCGGTATCGACGACGTTTAGTGACTCCTTGCACTTGATTGAAGCCGAAAAAGTATTTGTCGGTGATTTAGAAGATGCACGACAGTTTTTCGAGGGTGCGGATATGGTGATTAGTAATTTCCATGCAGAACGAATCTTGCATAGTAGTGAACATACAGCACTCGTCATCCGAGGTTTCCCCAATTATGAAGAGTTAGGGAATCAACTCAAAAACGATCAACTGTATGAAGGCAGTACGTATTTTTTATTCGAAATAGCGAATTCACTACGAAAGGTTAAGCATGAACACTAAAATCACAGTAGAAGGGGATACAACAATGGAAAATTCAATGAAAGTTGCCTTTGCAACCAAAGATATGGAAGAGGTAAATGCTCACTTCGGTGGAGCTAAAGAGTTTGTTGTTTACAACGTCTCTAAAGATGGTTTTTCTGTTTCGGAGGTGATTAAAACCGATACCTCCGAACTCGAAGATGATGATAAAACCGATTTTCGTGTACGCGCTCTCAAAGGGATAAACATCATGTACTGTGAAAGCATCGGTGGGACGGCAGCGGCAAAAGTGATTCGTGCCGGAATCCATCCGATGAAAGTGAACGAACCGACACCGATCGAAGATATTTTGAAAACATTGGTTGCCATGATTAACGGCAATCCTCCCCCATGGATTAAAAATATCATTCAAATGGAAACACCGCACGACGTACGACAAGACCGTTGGGCTGAGGGCGAATAACTCTATTACACAAAATTAAGGATAACTATTATGGAAGCAGAAAAACAATTAAGTGAGTTTGGGATGGAGATTGTACGACAAATTCGTGCTCTCGATCAGTTCGGCAACTGGGCACGTATCAGTGATGAAGAGTTACTTGTCAAAAAATACGTTAAAACCAAAGAGGAACTCAAAGCAGTTCCGTTAATCGCCGACATCGATGAGATGATGATTAATGATATCAAAATGATTTACAAAGCCATAGCGTTATCGTTTGAGCGCAAAACGGGTGTCGTATGTAACGTCATTATGGAGATGAGTCATGAGGGGTTCGGACGATGTGCCGTGATTGCTGATCGTATCTGTATCGTTAATAAATATTTTAAAGATGCTCACCGTTTTAGCTTTCGAACGCTAGATGCACTTTTCGAAGACGGTGATAAATCATTAGCAAGTGCTATTGAGATTTATACCCAATATCAACCATGTATTAAAGGGGAGTAACAATGTCTAAAATCGGTATTTTTTTCGGTAGCAGTAGCGGTGTCACACGGGGTGCGGCAGAACTTTTAGCGGATGAGTTCAAAGGTTCTGAACTTATCGATATGGAAGAAGATTTCGATGGGATTGAGCAGTTTGAAGACTTCGATGTATTGCTAATCGGTTCATCTACGTGGGGTCAAGGTGATCCTCAACGCGACTGGGTTGATCCACTCTATGAACTTGGTAACGAACAACCCGATATGAGCGGTAAAAAAGTAGCTTTTTTCGGTGCGGGTGACCAAAAAACTCACGGGGAACACTTTTTAAGTGCACTGGGAAAAATGCACGATCTTTTTGTCTCATTGGGTGCTGAAGCATACGGTTTTACATCGACAAGCGGTTATGAGTATGAGTTTTCTCTTGCAGAGCGTGAGGGGAAATTTTGTGGATTGGGTATCGATGATGTCAATCAAGAAGATTTAACAGAGGATCGTGTTAAAGAGTGGGCAAGCCAGCTCAAATCTGAAATGGGATTATAAAAAAGGGGCTTACGATGGGAACATTAACCGAATTTCGAAATATTACCGATACCGAAGATTTCTTTGAATTTTTCGATCTCCAATTTGATGAGCGTTTAATTAATGCTAAACGATTTCATATAATGAAAAAGTTTGGAGAACTTGTGGAAAAAGCGAGTGGTCACGATTTTGGCGGTGATGAGAAGCTGTTGGAATATTACAAATTTGCCCTTATCACGGTGTATAAAAATTTTGAAAACGGTTATAGCCCATCTGCTGCGGATGTATGGGAGATGTTTGATAAACCGAGTGCATGCGGTACCTGTTCCACATCAAGCAGTTGTAACGACGTAGAGGAGGTCAGTCATGGAGTCCACGCCTGTACAAGCCACAACACCATTACATTCTGAAGAGGATATGCCCATCAACGATGAGGCACGTAAAACCAATCTCTATAAAATGTCTACTAAAGATGAGATCCTCTCGCTCTTTCGTATCGGTGAGCGGGTACGACTCGTCAAAGCAATCCGAAATGATGGAACCTATCCTCATGCACGGGTCGGTGATGTATTAATCGAAGCAGGTGCAGAGGGGTATGTTCGAAAAATCGGTGATTTTTTACAAACTATTCGTGTCTATGAAGTGAACTTTATAGACGAAGGGCTTATTTTCGGATGTCGTGAAGCGGAACTCGAATCTGCCCTTGAAGATGACGGTTACGATGAAGTTGCCGAAGAGTTAAAATGGCTCAAAGAACACCGAGCCAAAAAAGCCGCTGAAAAAGAAGCGCAATCTCAAGAAGAGGGGGAATAATCATCACTTTTTGAGATTTTTGCATATCGTATCATATTGGTGCCCCTGCGGCTAAATAATCGTAATCAACAAAGGAGTTGGGATGACAACACGTGTAGAAATTATGAATGACTTTTTGGCGATCAACGTCATACCGGGTAAAACGATTCAAGATATCGTTGAAGCTTCCGGTTCAGCATTGCCTTTCGGATGCCGTGACGGTGAATGCGGTACTTGTGTCGTAATGATCGAATCAGGTATGGAGTATATGAGCGAAATCACTGCTAAAGAGATCGCTGTACTTAAAACACTTAATGAGAGTAATCCGAAAGCTCGCTTGGCTTGTCAAATGAAAGTCGTTGCACCAAATGGATTGGTTCGCGTTAAATACTAAAATTTGCCTCTTTCGAGGCAAGTTGCCTACTTTTTAATCACTTATAATTCAAATAATATCATACAATACTAATTAGAACAGAATATGCATATACTTCGTATATTCGAGCAATTTTTAGGTGGATTATTATGCAAACGAACCTCTCTTTTAAACAAAAACAACTCCCTCGACTTTCGATGCAAACATGGTTACCACTTCTCCAATGCTCACTTAACGATCTCGAAAAACATTTGCAAGTTATTACCAATGAAAACCCTTGTTTAGAGGTGCGTTCAGGGTTCGAAGAATCTAACTCTCAAGTGGGTGGTTCTTCAGCATACGGAGCTTTTCAAAGCTATGTTTCTAACGCCTCCAGCGATCAAATCGAATGGTTAAGTATCTCCTCTACCTCTTTGTATGAAAAACTGGATGAACAAGTTGTAGCTCCCCTTTTTCCAACACCGATTTCTCAAAAAATTGCTCGTCAAATTATCTATTATATTAACGAAGAGGGGTATTTTGAAGGTTCAATCGAAGAGGTAGCACAGCAATGCGATACTGATCCGCATACGGTAGAGAGGGTGCGTCAACGTTTTGCCCATTTGGAACCTTCCGGTGTGGGTGCAGTAGATTATAAAGAGTCATTTTTATTTCAGCTAAACGATTACGAACTTGATGATGAACTCTCTATTTTACTCGGTGCTATGATTTTACAGTTTGATAAAATGGAAAAATTTATCAATCACCCTAGGTTACACGATGCTAAACATGTGTTACAGCATCTCAAAAACCCACCTGCGTTAGAGTATATGGAACCCGAAGCACAAATCACCCCCGATTTGTTTATCGAATTTGCAGGTTCAGAACTCAATATCCGTATCAATCATGCCTTTTATCCCGATTTACAAGTGAACTTGATTGATAAATACGACAACTTTGCAAAACAAAAGTTCAAAGAGGCACGGGAACTGGTCAAACTGCTTGATCTTCGAAAAGCGACACTTTATAACGTTGCACTCGTTTTACTCGAAAAGCAATACAGCTTTTTTATGGGGGGAGAACTCAAACCGCTCCGACTCCAAGACGTTGCCGATGAGTTAGGATTTAATGAATCGACGATATCCCGTGCGATTGCTGATAAATATATCCAAACCGAGCGGGGATTGTACGCGTTCAAAGATTTTTTCTCCAACTCTATCGGAGAAGTATCAACCTCAGAGATCAAACATTTCTTGCAACGTCTCGTTAGCAGTGAGGATAAAGAGAATCCTTTTAGTGATAAAGATCTCCATGAGACGATTGAAAACCGTTTTGGAGTCAAGATGGTACGCCGTGTTATCGCCAAATACCGTCAAGAACTCGATATTCCCTCCTACAAAGAACGGGCATTTTTGTATAAGTTGGAGTTGCTCTAATAAACTTCGTCGTGGGTTCCGATATTGAGCGGGATGATGATTTTATCTACAACGATAAAATCCATGATGATTCGGTACTCGATATTGATAGATACAGAGTAATATTCGTGTAACTCTCCGTTCAATTTATGAAGTCGTAAAGAGGGGTGATAGGGATTTTCTCTCAAAATCTGTATGGTTTTATCGTATCGAGATGCCATATCCTTATGACGTTTGATAAACTTTCTGACTCTTTTTTGATAATCGTCGGTTAAATGGATGTTATAGCTCATTTACTAACTCGTGGATCTCACGTAGATGTGCATCCACATCAGTGGTATAACGTCCTGCCGCAATATCCGCCATCGCTTGGGTGTATGCTTTATCGAGTTCCATAGCGCGTAGTTCTTTATAGCGTTCCATATCGATCACGACGTATTTGTTTTTACCGCGCACGTTTATGATGACCTCTTCGGCTTTTTCGAAAAGTTTATCAAAGAGTGAAACCCCTTTGGTCTTGACTTCATTCGCCATTACTACCATAATCGTCTCCTTAATAGTACTATTAATAGAATTATACAGAGTATTTTTGGCTTTTATCTTAAATGGATTAGATACTTTATATTATTTTAATACAATAGAATTGTATAAATCTTTTTTGAGCTTATATAATAGTTCTTTCTTTTTATCCATAAATTCATACTCATAAAATACAAGTTTTTTAATGTCAGAGGTTGAAAGACCTATTGTATATTCAGCAATATCTTCAATTTTGGATTGCCTATATTTTTGGTTTTTTTCAAGAATAGTACTTAATACTTCTGTATGTGAGGCATATATTTCTTGAATTAAAAATGTTTCAAGATGCGTCTTATAAGCTGTATTGGTTATTAAATCAGCATAGTTATTGATATAAATTTTATGCGTATAGGGATCAAAATCAAACTCGATTTTATCAAATATTGTTTGTGGCGGATATATCGATGATTTATAAAAGTCAATATTTTTTTTTGATCTCTGGTTACAGAATAAACATGATGGAATTAAATTTGAAAGTGTAACAGCTAAAAATGGATATCGAGATTTTGGATAAAAATGATCTAAATCAGGTGTAATATTTCGAGAACCATCTTGTGATTCTATGACTCCGATATAGCTTCTGTGGCAATATGGACAGACAAACAAATTACTTGATTGAATTAATTTTTTTCCATGTACACTTCTCATGTTTTGATACATTTTTGAATATTTGTTAATGATGAATTTTTTTATACATTTTACTTGTTCATCAATATTCATTAAACTGTGATTACAGTCAATATTTTCAGGCGTCATTATAAAAATATCTCTCGATTGATTCCCGAATTGATTGATTAAACTAGTAAAAAATGTTTCAATAGTTGAAGCATTATTGGATTGTTCTGAAAATAACACATCTGGTTTTATTTTTCCATTTTCTTCAAATGATAAATTTAGTAAAAAATCTTTTGTTGTTTGTAGCATAGTATTATATGATGGGTCATTGAGAATTTGTATTGAGTCATAATCATTTTTATGAAAATATTCAACTAATTTGTTTTGGTACTGTGCATCTATTGTTATCATATTTAGCGACTATCTTGTAAATATAAATACATCTTGTTGATATGCTGTCTCACGACTTCTTCACCAATATTGTCAATAATTTTTCTTGCTTCAGAAAAAAATGTTTCATTTCGATAATTTGCAAAATACTTGTTTCTTACTATTCTGTCATATTGAGTAATTAATTCAGGTGCTTGACCAGATAAAAACTTCTCTGTTTTTTCAATTAATTCTATATTTTCACTATCTCGATTTTTTATATCTGCATACATCAAATCTAAGAAGTCTCTTAACATAAAAAAGTTTGATTCACTTTTCGCTTTTTTTAATACAAAAAGAAAATATAAGAACTCTGATAAATCTTTGATAATCGATTCGCTGAAAGCTCCTATCGTGTTACTTACATAGAAATCATCTTTAAAAATATCAAAGATATTGCCGCCAAAAGTTTTTGTTTCTTTGCCAGTTTCACCTAGATAAATAATATTTTGATCATATATGTCACTTACTACAAAAGGTGAATGTGTTGCAATGACAAATTGAAGATTGATTGGAAATTCACCGTAATTGAAAAAATCATTTAAACGTTTGATGAACATTCTTTGCCATTCTGGATGTAAATGTAATTCCACTTCGTCAATAAGTATTAAAAATGTTTTGTTTGAGACATCGTTATAAGTTTCATCTTGTTTCTGTATCTCATATATTTCATTGATCCTACCAACAATATTTGCAAAATATGACAGTAGTGTTCTTTCGCCGGAACTTAGTTTGAAAAAATCAATTTTATTTTCATTATCTTTTTTTCTAAGATTAATGCTAAAGTCAATTACATCCATGATACTAAGCGATTTTAGGAGTTTTAATAAATCATATATTTGTTGTTCTTTTATTATTTTCTCTAATTTGGAAGGATCTTTTAACTCCTCTAATTTTAAATATTTGTCTTTATTTAATACAAGATTTTTTATCATGGCATAGTTCACATATTCAAAAATCATATTCTTCTCTATAAACGATTCTAAATCATCTAAAGCGTTTTGTACGACTTCAAGAATATCTTTGTTCTTATTAGCATCATTTCGCAATATTGCAAGGTGAAGAAAAACCATAAAATCATTAGGTTCACTAAGTTTTAAATTTTTTAATAAAATCATATTTAGGAATTCAGCATCGAGTTTGCTTACTAAAAACATTTGATAACGGTTGTTTATCATCTCAATAATCTGACTATACTTATTTTCATCTATACCAAATAGCTCTAGTTGCATATTTTTTTCAATTAATTCAGTGTATTTTGGGAACTTTATATTGGTATAAACATATGAGGAATTAGTATTGAAAAATATATTTTCAAAAAAATAGCCAAACTGATTTATTAAGTTTTTGCTATTTTCATTAAAAAATAAATTAAGCAGGTTAATAATGGTCATATATTCGTATTTTACATCGTTAGTTTCAACTTGATTAATACCAATGTATTTAAATCGTTTGACATAATGTTCTCTCATCTCAGGAGAAGAAGATAGCCTTTGTTTCAAAAGAGAATATATCCTATCAAATGGCGAAAGACTATGAAAAATAAGATTCATTTGAAAAGGCAAAACAGAAAATTTATCGTTTCTAAGATTATATTTCGTATTTTTATCTTCTTCTCTTTTATTTTGTGTATAAGTATTTTTATATATATCTTTACTTGTACCATCTAAGTTTATTTGCCATGCATGTGCATTGTTAATATAACTTTCTATAAAAAAATTATCTGTTGAATTGTCATAAAAAAGAAAATGAAGTTTATCTTTTAACAATTCCCCATCTAATCTCCAAAGTAATGAAGCAATGAGTAACTCAAAAAAAGTAGTTTTTCCTATTCCATTTTTTCCAACAATACATGTAATATTTGAAATAGAGTTATTAAATGGATGATGATAGTCAGTATTATGTTTTAAGCGAATATTTCTAATATAGTTTACTGGATTTGGATTGAATTCTTCTACAATGAATTCGTTATCGAATTGGTATCCGCCTTTAGGTATATGTTTGTAGTCATCTTCTAAAAAAAAATATAATAATTTCAATACATTTTCTCCATCTTAATATTCATTTCAATACCAATTCGCTATCAGCTTTGATTCTCAAAAAGGGGAGAGGAGGAGACATAAGGCACTTTTGCGCTGGGGGTCTCTTTGGAAGTTTTTTCGAGATGAACGTCTTGATCGTCGAAGAAAATATCCGCTTGAAATGCCTTTACGATTTCGTATTTATCGACACCTCCTAGGAAAAAGGCTTCATCGATACGGACTCCCCACTCGTTGAGTGTCCGTATAACCCTCTCATGGGCGGGAGAGTTGCGGGCGGTGATGAGGGCGGTGATGAGGGCGGTTCGGATCGGGGCAGAGGTATTATCTGGAAAATGAGTTTGGATTTTGGAGATAACCCGTAGTAATTTGGCGAATGGTCCATCGGGGAGTGATTTGCTGACGTTCTCTTTTTCGTGTGCGATGAAGGCATCGAGCCCTTGGAGTTTGTAGATTTGTTCCGATTCGTCTGAAAATAAAACGGCATCTCCGTCAAACGCGATGCGCACTTGATGAGAAAGGGTCATTTGTCGATCTCCCTCGAACGGTAAAATCCTCGCAGCGGCTATCCCGACATCGATCGCATCACGCACATCGTCTTCGTAGGCGGATAAAAAGAGATCGACTTTAAACGGTAATAGATATTTGGAGATTTTTTCTCCACCCGTCCATGCGGATCGAACGATATCGAGGTTGTACGCTTCTATCGATTTGGTGATCCGTAAACTGGTGGCGGCATTGTTGCGTGAGATGATAATGACTTCGATGTGTTTTCCATCATCAAACAGGGTATTGATCGCTAAAAAGTTGTTGACGAGATCGAAGGCGGTGCCGGGTTTCAGGATATCATGCTCTTTTTCGAGCTGATGTTGGTAGTACTCTTTTAGCCCTTGTTTCTCAAAAATTCTATTTTCTTCTTCTAAAGAGAACAATGCACGCGAAGAGATGGCAATAACCAGTTTGTTTTCTAAATCATACCCCATTTGGTAGCCTTATCGTTGTATGATGAATTCATGAGTGGAAGAGATTACCTCATACTCCATAACAAAAATTCATAATGAGAGATTATATCGTATAAAAAACTTACTTCGCTACCACTTTATTTCTTCCTGTTTCTTTCGCCTGATACAATGCATCATCCACATTTTTAAATAGTGCTTCAAGCGGTTGGTCATCGGAATATTGGCTCACTCCGAAACTGGCGGTTTTATTCATGATAATAGAAAATTTGTGTGCCATAATGGTGGCTCTAAGATTCTCAGCGAGTGCCGTTGCTCCTCGTAGATCGGTGTGAGGACAAATAATAAGAAACTCTTCTCCACCCCAGCGACCTACAAAATCAGTTTTACGTATATTGTCGGAGATAGTCTGTGCAAACTCTTGCAAAATCAAATCTCCCGTTTGGTGTCCAAAGTGGTCATTAACATCTTTGAAGAGGTCAATATCAGCCAAAATAATAGAAAAAGGCTGTTTGTGTCGGTTGGCTCGCAACTGTTCGCTTAAGAGCATTTCATCAATTTTTACCCGATTGGCTAAACCAGTGAGTTTATCGGTTTCAGCATTATTTTTAAAGATCATTTGCTCATCAATATTTTCATAAAAAGCGATATATCCAACGATAGTATGATTGTGATCATATTCGGGAAGAATTGTGACACGGTACCAGTGGGGTTCGTTTTCGAAATTTTTATTGAGCACTTCAAAAGTGTAGGTTCTCTCTGAAGCGATTGCACTCCATATCTCTTTGTAAAGATGTTTTGGGGTGAAATCTGATTTGAGAATACTGATGGGTTCACCGATAATTTGTTCTTTTTTGCATTTGATTTGGTGAAGAAAACTCGTGCTGATATCGGTAACAAACCCTTGTAAATTGACTTTTAAAAATGATACGTAGTTGTCGATAATATTAAGTAGCTGTGTATTTTTACTCAAAGATTCTTGTAGTTTTTGTTCGGTATTTTTTTGCTCAGTTATGTCAAATGCTACTCCCATTGCTTCATTGGGAGTATTTTTTAATGCGGTTAAACTGGCGATTAAAATAACTGGCGTTCCATCTTTTTTAATAGCTTTGATTTCGGATGAATATATCCCCTCAATTGGGAGTGAGAGGGTACATTGATCTCCGTATTTTTGGTATTCCTCTTCGTCAAAATAGATAATACGGGTAGGTTTTCCCTGAAGTTCACCCCGTTCATATCCCAAAATAGTTTCAAAAGTTTCATTTGTCCAGACAAAATGTCTATTTTTGATATGGACGAAACCGGTTGTTTTAACTTCGAGCAATGCTTGTTGCTCATCAAGTGTCTCTTGTAAGAGTTTACGACTTTCTGCAAGTTTCGTAAATAATCTTGATCGTGATTCGAGCACTTTTCGGATCATCCCTGACAAAAACCAGCTCACAAAAAAAGAGAGGATGAGAACGATGAGACTGATAATTAAATACTCATTATAGGTATTGGCATCCTCTTTGGCAAGGTAGCTTTTTTTGAGTTGTAAGATCAAAAATAGCTCATCATCAAGAGGAATATTGAGTTTCCGTGCTACGATTGAATCGTCTTGGTAGAGTGTACTGGTGAGGATTGCTTGGATTTGTTGTGGAAATTCGGTATGGATGTTGTATTGTGGAGATTGATAAAAGCCCCAGTTTTTATTTTTTTGATAGTGGATGAGCGGATATCCCGCTTTGTCTGTCAAAATCATATCGTACAGGGGCGCATTAAAAAATTGATCTAAAAAAGAGGACATAAAATAGTTGACGATAAGGATGCCGTTAAAGTGTCCATTGTTATCAGAGATTGGATATATAGCGCGTAGGGTAGGTTTATAAGGCTTTTCTACCTGATTATGTTCGATGTTGAGATCGAGTTTAGAGAACCATACTTTATTAAGCGGTTTGTATAGAGAATGGGAAAAATAGTAGCGATCTGCTTTATTTTGAAGTTTATTTTGCTCAACGACAAAGGGAGTATCACCAATCGTTTGACGATCAACACGAATCTTTTCCATACCACTTTTATCTATGTAACGTAATTGCATGATAAGTGAGTTACTTTTTGCCAAGGTAAAGAATAGTGGTTCAATATCGATATTTTGATGTACTAAATAGTTTTGAAAGGGTTTCGATTCAGCTATACCGCTTAGGAGGTTGTTGGATTCAGAGAGAAAATTTTTAAAATAGGTTTCACGCTCGACCGTTTTTCCCACTGCATTGTTGAGAGCAGTTTTTTTGACTTGCGCTGAAAAGAGAAGGCGATCAGTGCCAATAAATAAAATAATTAGAATGGCTGAGAATATAAAAAAGACAAAAGTGATGGTGAGTCGTTTCGGGAGTATATGTTTCATTATCTTCAAATTGTACCGTTATATGGCTTTATAATAGGATATAAAGAGGTAAAAAATGGTGAAAGTGTGTAGTATTTACTCCGTAATATACGGAGAAATAGGATTAGCTCGAGGGAGTATCGACGGCAGTAAAAAAGGTGTTACTTTTTGGAGTGGTACGAGGTGCGGGTTGAGCGAGAGCAGATTCATCTTTCTCACCTGTACGGATACGTTCAACTTCGAGCACCGGCGTGACCCACATTTTTCCTGCACCGTGACCTAAATCTTGAGTATGAGCGCGGATGCATTCCATAGCAGTTTTTTTGTGGTTATCATCGGAAACGACGATTAAAAGCATCACTTTTGGAAATAAATCGGGTGCATTGTTTTTCTCAGCAATACCGAGTGAACCTTTCCCGATAACATCCATTACGGTTACCCCTTCAATTTCGTTATCAAAAAGTTCTCGAAGAACATCGTTTAGGCAATGACGGTTAAATACAGCAGTAATCTGGACCATAGTGGACCCCTTTGTAATGGTTTGTTGATGTGTCATTATAAGATGAAATTGAGTGGGTGTTCACTCTCTTACTGCTTATAAAATAATCAACTTTTACAAATATCCATGCATTTACTGTTCTCAAATAAAAGTGCTACAAAAATGTCATCCCTTACCTAGAACACTGTTTGCAATACTCATTGGAAATACCAAAACAGAGCATGTTAATGCGATTGAGCTTACTGCTGAAGTAAACTTAGCGTTAGCGTAGCCAAAGGGGTTTACCCATTTGGCGTTCTAAACAAAAGGAGCATTCAATGGCAAGAGATACATTAATCGGCGGAGCATTATGGGAAGAGTACTCGAGTGAAGTACAACGACGTATGAACGATCCTATAAATATGGGAGAAATCACTCAAGAAGAGGCAGATGCTGCTGAGAAGAAACTCATTATTGCCGATTTTGGTGCGGAAAGTTGTGGTGATGCGGTACGTTTGTATTGGATGATTGATCCAAAAAATGATGTCATAATTAAAAGCCGTTTTAAAAGTTTCGGGTGTGGAACGGCAATCGCCTCTTCAGACATGATGGCGGAACTCTGTATGGATAAAACCGTCGATGAAGCGTTAAAAATTACTAACATCGATGTCGAAAAAGCGCTTCGTGATGAGGAAGATATCCCTGCGGTTCCAGGGCAAAAAATGCACTGTTCGGTTATGGCATATGACGTTATCAAAAAAGCGGCATCAATCTATAAAGGGGTTGATATGTCGGAGTTTGAGACCGAATTTATCGTGTGTGAATGTGCACGTGTGAGTCTCGATACTCTCAAAGAGGTGATTAAACTCAATAAACTCGAATCAATCGAGCAAATCACCGACTACACCAAAGCGGGCGGATTTTGTAAATCGTGTATTAAACCGGGTGGACATGAGAAAAAAGATGTCTATCTCGTCGATATGCTCGCTGAAATCACCGCAGAACTCCAAAAAGAGGCAATTAGTAAAAAAATTAAAGAGGCAAAAGGGGATGGCAACTTTAATGCAATGAGTTTGGTACAAAAACTCCGCAGTATCGAATCAATTCTCGAAGAGTATATTCGACCAACGCTCAAAGCCGATCATGGGGATGTTGAAGTAATCGACCTCAAAGAGGTGGATGGGGAACACGAACTCTATATTCAATACAAAGGTGAATGTATGAGCTGTTCAATGAACACGACAACAACTCTTGCCGGTATGCAGGATATGCTCAATTTCAAACTTAAATCTAATTTGCGAGTGATGGTGGTTTAAAGATGGCGCACGCAACCAAAGAGGGGACATTCGGATATCTCAAAAAATTTGGTAATTATTCAAAAGATTTTTATCGCTTTAATGGAGAGCTCTTTTTTCCCTCATTGGGAATCGGTACGTACAAGGCTGAACCGTACAAAGAGGATAATTACATCATCAACTACGCGGAGGCATTAAAAATGGCACTGCGTCGTGGGATTAATCTAATCGACACGGCGATTAACTACCGCTATCAAATGTCTGAGCGTGAGATTGCAGAAGCGTTAAATGAGATGTTTGATGAGGGTGAACTCAAGCGTGAAGAGGTGATTATCGCCTCTAAAGGGGGATTTATCCCTCTGGATTTTCCGTTTCCCGATAATCCTTATGGTTGGATACAAGAGAACGTTATTAAAGCGGGACTGGCGAGTGCTGATGAAGTGATTATTGATCAACATTGTATGACTCCGGCATATTTGCGTTGGAGTTGTGAACAGTCTCTCAAAAATTTGGAGTTAGAGACGATTGATATTTATTATCTCCATAATCCCGAAACACAGTTAGGGTATATCGATCATGAGACCTTTTATGCACGTATCGAAGTGGCGTTTGAGCTTTTTGAAACGTTGCGTGCTGAGGGGAAAATTGTCTCCTACGGTATTGCATCATGGAACGGTTTTTTGTATGAAGAGGATCACACAGAGTATATTTCATTGTCTAAAGTTGTCAAAATAGCCCAAAAAGTGGGTGGAGAGAACCACGGATTTAAATATCTCCAAAGCCCTTTTAATATGGCAAAACCGCACGCTTATGGCTATGCTAATCAACAATGTGATGATGGTTACTACTATCCGTTGATGCATGCATGTGCACGATTTGGTTTGAGTATGCTCGGTTCCTCACCATTGCTCCAAAAAAATCTCTTTCAACGACCGTTTAGCGCTAAGATTGGTGAATTGATGCAAACTAGCGAGTTGAACGATGTTGCCAGTGCATTGCAGTTCGCCCGCTCTGCCGGAGCAATCACGGCAATATTTGGGGCGGTTGACCCAGCACATGTTATTGACAATATGATTTTAGGGTATGTGCCTATTGCAACCGATGAGGCGATGAATACTTTAATGGGAGAAAGCTATGCTGTATGATGTGGTAGTAGTCGGTACGGGAATCTCTGGGCTATACGCGGCACTAACTGCACGTAGAGCAGGGCTTAAAGTCGCTATTATCTCCAAAAGCAATCCTCTGCGTTCCAACTCCGCCGTTGCATCGGGGGGAATCAATGCTGTTTTAAAGACCACTGCTCATGATGACGTTCGTGAACATATTGCCGATACCCTAAAAGGGGCAGATAATCTAGGTCGTTTTTCACCGATAAGTGCAATGGTTGTCGGAGCAGAAGCGGTTATTGAAGATTTACAAAAAATGGGTGTTCTGTTTGATACCCAAGAAAACGGTGCTGTAGCGCAACGCCCATTCGGTGGGACAAAAGCAAAACGGACCTGTTATATTGCCGATAAAACGGGTGCTTCCATAACCCAAACTCTCTTGGTACAATGTCGTAAAGAGGGGGTGAAAATATTTCCGAATCATATGATTCTCTCTATCGCAACCTTTAAAGAGGAACTCTCAGGCCTTACGATGCTCCGTCGCCGTGATTCTCAAGTGATTGCTTTTGCGTGTAAATCATTGGTATTAGCAGGTGGTGGATATGCGGGGATTTATCGCGGTCACTCAACCAATTCCCAAGAATCGAGTGGAGATATACTCGCGATTGCACTACGTGCCAAAATGCGTTTGGTCAATATGGAGTTTGTGCAGTTTCACCCCACGACCCTTTTAAACAGTGGGACGTTGATTTCAGAAGCGGCGCGAGGTGAGGGGGCAACTATCGTTGATGAGAGCGGTGAGCGTTTTACCGATGAGCTCGCTACACGAGATAAACTCTCACGCAGCATTGTCAAGCATCAGCTGGAGGGGCATAAAGTTTATCTCGATTTTCGCCATCTTGGCGAAGAGTTGATTGATAAAAAACTCCCCTCAGCACGTAAACATGCCCTTATGGGTGCGGGGATTGATATTTTGAGCGAGTTGCTCCCTATTACCCCATCAGCACACTATACGATGGGGGGAATTTGGTCACGGGATGATACCTCTACCGATATCGCTAATGTATTTGTGTGTGGCGAATGTGCCTACAGCGGAGTGCATGGTGCAAACCGTTTGGGTGGTAATAGTTTACTCGAAGCGGCATATTTCGGTCGTGTTGCAGGAGACGAAGCAGCTAAAGTGGCAAAAAAAGGGGAGTTCCACCCCATCGATTATGCCCAAATCGATAAAGAATCCCGCTATATTGAGATGATTTTAGAGGGTGAAAATCGCTTTAATATTAATACCATGCGTAAAAACTTGGGGAATAATCTCTATAAAAATGCGGGAGTTTTTCGAACACATGATACCCTTGCCTCCTCATTAGAGTACGTCCATTATTTGATGAAGCGTACAGGTGGACTAGCGTGTGTCAACAAAGAGCGTTCCGATAATGTCGAGTTAATGTCGATTATTGAATTTCGTAACTCTTTGACGGTGGCAGAAGCAATGGTGATGTCAGCTTTGGGGCGTGAAGAGTCACGCGGTGTCCATTATCGGGAAGATTTTCCTGAACATAATGATAAAGAGTATAAAACCAACACCATTATACGTCGTCTGAGCGGCACATTTTTACGCATCAGTTTTGAAGGTCACCTCTCATCAGATTGGTTACATCGGTTGCGAAAGTTTTTCCACGTCATGTGATGATGGATTTTATAAATTTAAATTAGGAGAAAATTATGGCAAAAGTTATGTTACGTTACGACTCTAAAGGGGCAATCTCTTTTTATGTTGCTAAAAAAGATATGGAAGAGACCATTGTTACCAGTGAATTTGATACCGATGAAAAATGGGGTGGAGAAGTAAAACTCTCAAACGGTGAGACATGGTTTATTGAGCCGTGTGCAAAAAAATTCCCTTCTGAAGTGGTTGCAATACGACGCGGAGAGTAATCTAAAAAAGTAATCAGTTTTTGTAATAAAAACTGATGTAATAATTTTGTTATCTTTAGTATCTATTTTCTGCTATAATGGTGCAATTAAACGTATAATAACATATTTATACGTATGAAGTTTATTGCACATGAGGTTAAATGATATCTGAGATAGCACCTATTACGCACTCAACACCGATTGGTGCTATTTTCGACAAAAGTTATAGTTGTGGAATTTTTGACGGAGATATGATTTTACAAAAAGTGTTAGAGTTTTTTTCAACACATACCCCTGATGCAGTGATTGTTACACAAAAATCTTTAGCAGTTGGAATCTTGACTCAAAAAGATATGCTTCGAGCACTTTATAGTTTGGACAATACTGGTCTTCCTATCCGAGAGTTTATGAGTTCTCCCCTCCAACTGTTTGATACATCAACAACTATTATCGATATACTTGACGAAATTGAAGATAATGGATTCAATAAAATTGTGGTTCATGAAGATAATAAGATTATTGGAATTATCGATAAACGTGATCTTCATTCAATCTGCTATGCTCAACTAAATCCATTGGTCAAACATGAATACAACATGGTACACTCTTTAATGGGATTAGTTGGAGAGGGTGAACGTGGCTTGCTTAAAATGGCAACAACCGATGCTTTGACGGGAATTGGAAATCGGCGACTGTTTGAAGAGATATTTCAAGCCCATCAATCACTTGGTGATCGATATGATGTTACCTTATTTTTGCTCCTATTTGATATTGATAATTTTAAAAGCATTAATGACACATTCGGTCATAATGTTGGTGATTCGGTACTCAAAGAGTTAGCCTCATTAGTAGGAAAATCAATCCGAAAATCAGATATTTTTATCCGTTGGGGTGGGGAAGAATTTGCAATATTATTACGTTATTCTGAACCGATGACCGTTATGAAGATTGCGGAACAAATACGAAAAAAGATTGATAAAAATAGTTTTGAAACGATTGTTCATGTTACGTGCAGTTTTGGTTTAACATCGATTGCACCACATGATACATTAGAAGATGTATTTATCCGTGCCGATAAGGCACTGTATCGAGCAAAAGAGGATGGTAAAAATGTTGTCCGTATGGAACTTACTTAGACCTCTATCCCGTATTGTTTGATTTTATAACCGATTTGACGTGCCGTCATACCGAGCAATCGAGCTGCTTTAGTTTGGATACCGTGAGAATCAATGAGAGCTTGTATTATAGACTCTTTTTCAAGCTCATGGAGTGTTTTTTTAGTGATCGGTCCTGATGGCTCATGATGAACCACCGGTGTCTGAGAAATCGATTGTGTTTGAGGTGCGGGTGTGCTCTCTGTATTCATATAGAGTTTTTGAAAATTAAACGGTAATACATGCGCTAACATCTCCGGCTCAACCTCTCCATCAGGGCATATTAATACAATTCGCTCCATTGTATTTTGAAGCTCACGGATATTTCCCGGCCATGGATAATCGAGCAATAGTTCCATCGCCGGTTTCGTAATATGCATATTTTTACGGTGCTCTTTCATAAAACGGTGGAGATAGTGCTCGGTGAGAAGTTTTACATCTTCGTATCGTTCCCGTAATGGCGGTAGATTGATTGGGATTACGTTTAGTCGGTAAAAAAGATCTTCACGAAATTCTCCCTTGCGCACCATATCCTCTAAATTTCGGTTCGTTGCTGCGACAAGACGGACGTTGGTTTTGATTGTTTTGGTTCCTCCAACCCGTTCAAACTCTTGCTCTTGCAAAATACGCAAGAGTTTTACTTGAAGCGACGGTGTTATATCACCGATTTCATCGAGAAAGAGTGTCCCTCCATCGGCAAGCTCAAATCGCCCCTTACGCATTTCACGTGCATCGGTAAACGCCCCTTTTTCATGACCAAAAAGTTCGGATTCGAGAAGAGTTTCACTGATTGCGGCACAGTTGAGTTTGATGTAAGGACCGTTTTGTCGACGGCTGAGATTATGGATAGCAGTCGCAATAAGCTCTTTACCGGTTCCGGTTTCACCACGGATAAGGATAGTTGCATCAGCGGGAGCTACTGTATTGATGAGGCTGAAAACTTGTTGCATTTTTGTACTACGACCGACAATGTTTTCAAATTTGTAATCTTTTTGCATCTCCTCTTTGTAGTATGTTTTGAGTTCACTAATCGATTCTTTCTCTTTGACTATGGTTTGTTGAACTTTGAGTGATCCCATAAAGAGGGTACCGATAATGGTGAGCATACGTACTATCTCATCAAAATTGAGTGGGCTACTTTTCCCTATATTAGCAGAGATAACACCAAAAACCTCTTCTTCATTAAGGAGTGGAACGGCGACATAAGAGACCATACGGGTTGAGATATTCCCCATTTTATTGAGGTAGTTGATGTTGTTATGGATATTTTCGATGACGATAGGCTCACCGCTGGCTGCTGCGAGACCCGTTGCACCTTCACCGAAAAGATAGGTTGCCATTTTCTTTTGATGGGGTTCCAAATCGATAGAGAGGAGAAGTTCCAACTCTTTTGCCTCTTCTTTCTTTTTAAACAGTGCACACCGTTCCAAATAACCGTGTTGTTTGAGCTTGCGCATCGATTTCTCGACCCCTTCGTTCACATCGGTTGAACTGGTAAGCAGTAGAGCAATCTCATAAAGGAGATTAATCTCTTTGTAGGCAAAGGTCAATGGACAGGTTTGGCACTCTTCACGATTGGGTATATTGGCTTCATAGGTCATCATAATGTTATCTTTTGTATAAGTTAAACACTATTGTAGTACAAAACACTACAATGAATCAACGTTCACTTGGATAAAAAATAGGCAATTTGTAGAACTATATTTGCACTTTATAGACAAAATGACTCAATTAGGAGAAAAAATGCAAATTACAGTGCATGGAACACCAACCCCTTTAGAGGGAAAAGAGATGACAATATGGCGTGAAGCACCTGCGGCACGTGTCACTAATCTAGATGGAACACAAAACGTTATAGGGATGATTGCCCCTACGGCACAGTTGCTAATCGCTATTCCATCGCTCAAAACCGAAGTGTGTTCATTGGGAGCTAAAAAGTTTAACGACCTCATCAAACAGTTTAAAAAACTCAAAACTGTGATGATAACGACCGATGATGCCGAATTTGTTAACGATTTTGTTGCCCGTGAAGGGATTGACAGTGCCGAAATCGTTATCGATACCAACCGCGATTTTGCTAAAAAGTTTGGATTGTTGATTAGCGAGGGGAAATTAAAAGATCGACTTGCGCGAGCGGTATTCGTCATTGATCAAGAGGGGATGATCAGCTATGTGGAAGTTGTCCCTGAGATTACTGATGAAGTGGATTATGATAAGTGTATTGAAGCTGTCGATAAAGCGGCAAACTTCAAGAAAAAAGGGCACGACCACGAAAACTGGATGGGCGTGTAATTTCTTACCCCAATTTTTTGTAAAATTGATTGGGGTAGAGGGGTTTATCGAAATAAAACCCTTGGGCATAGGTTGCCCCCATGGTTTTCAATATCTCATACTGTGACAACCGCTCAATCCCCTCTACAATCGTTTTTGCACCGATGGCATTGGCTAAGGTCACAATGGTTTGGACGATCTCTCTGTCTTTGTGGTTATCTTCGATTTGTTGAATAAAACTGATGTCAATTTTCAAAAAATCGATTTCAAAATGTTTGAGATACGCCAAAGAGGAAAAACCAGTCCCAAAATCATCAATTGCTATTCGAATTCCCATCTCCCTAAGTGCGTACAAGTATTCTGAAGTGAGTTCCATGTTTTTCATCATGACGTGTTCGGTAATCTCAACCACTAAATGATTTTTGAGGGCAGGTGTGGCTTCTAGCAGCGCGCGCATATTATCGATTAAATGGATATCTCCAAATTGAGTAGCTGAAAAATTGACATTTATAAATATTTCTTCCTCTAAGGGGTTATTTTGCAAAAAATCGACCGTTAAACTTAGGATATGGGAATCGATTTTTTTCTCAACACCCAGTTTCTCAGCCAATGTAAAAAAAACATCCGGACTAACATTATTAAATGTCAAGTTAAGCCATCGTGCCAACACTTCTCCTCCGACGACTTTCGTGGTTTCCATGTCAATAATTGGCTGTATCCGTATAAAAAATTCTTCACCCCCCACGGCGTTCAAGAGTTCTGTCCGAATCGATTTATCTTTGGTTTTGTCGACAATAAAATCTTTTGCCATAAAGACGCGGTTGGAATGAGACGATTTTTTGGCTTCGTACATGGCGGCATCTGCCCGTTCTATCAGTTCAGACATTTTTTTGGCATCTTGTGGGGCTATAGCTATTCCGATACTCGCTGAGGTAAAATCGATGATTTGTTCATCCACTTCATAGGGGCGGCTGAGGGCTTCATCGATTTTTTGTGCTATTGCTTTTGCTGACTCTTCATTGATTCGCTCCAATAAAATAAGAAACTCATCTCCGCCGTAGCGACCGATCATATCGTTGGAGCGTAAGATTTTTTTGATTCGATTCGCCGCTTTGGATAAAACCAAATCACCGTATTGGTGACCATAGGTATCGTTTACCTGCTTGAATTTGTTAAGATCGATAAAGAGGAGGGCAATTTGGTTTTCTTCGCTTGAGACATCAATTTTGATCTCTAAGACGTTTAGAAATGATTCTCGATTGTATACCCCTGTTAGCGGATCTTTAAAAGAGGTCGCCAACAGCTTGGTTCTTAAAAATTTGAGTTCGGTGATATCTTCGAGTATTCCGATGTAGTTGGTCACATCTTTATAATCATTTTTAATCGGAAAGATAGTGGAGCGGACATGGATAAGCTCACCACTTTTAGTCCTATCGATCAGTTCATCTTGAAAAAGCCCTTTTTCGTTTAAATCCGCATGCATTTTTTTGTAAAAATCGAGACCTTGTTTTCCTGATTTGAGGATGGAAGGCATTCGACCGATCACATCTTCAACATCAAATCCTGTCATTTTTTTAAAAGCTGAATTGACTTCGATGATTCTATAATCACGATCGGTCATTAAAATACCGGCATTAAAATGTTCAAGCAGTAAATGAAGTTTTGAGTTGAGTACGTTGTAACGCTCTTTGTAAAAGTCGGGGAAGATCATAATCATAAAAAAAGGTTTATCACCATCAAAGCGGTGCCCTATAAGTCTGCTCTCTCCCACATCATCTAATTTTAGATCGATTTGGGCGTAAAATTGTTGCGATAATTGCTCTTTGAAGGCAAGAAGCATCGGGAGAAAAACGGGCTTAAAATGGTTTTCGAGATAGTTGGGTTGAAAATCATTGACTTGACAAACCGATTTGGCTTTTTCATTAATCCGTAAGACTTTTAAATCTTGATCGGTGATAATGACGGGAACGGGCAATGGCATCATCCATTGCTCAAACCACGTGGATGCTTCTTCTAATAGGATAGGCTTTTTCATTAATGTATCGTTATCTTACAATCATCGGCATTAATGTTGAAATTACCGTGATATATCTCTTCGAGGAATCCTTTAAAGACGTGGAAGGTATCATCTAGTAAATAGGTTTGCCCAGATGGGTCAACGACTGCGGATTCGCACTTCATAATCTCTTGGCATATGGTTTCACTAGTTGGATGGGTGATGTTTAGAACAATTGAGCTCTCTACCTTTTTGATCTCCACTTTCAGTTTCATATTTTTGAGTTGAGCACTTTGAGCTACCCGAACAAAAAACATCATCCAGAGTAAGCTCAATTGGTGAAATTGCCCTGTTTTATCGAGATAGATGGCATCTTGATCCCCAATCACTTCGATTTCTATCGGGAATGTTTTGGATTGTGTCAAAAGAAGAGCAATTTTTTCGGTTGTCCCAAACGTATTGATATATTCTTCTTTTTGTGGAATAAAAAACTCTTTTAGAAAATGAATGTCATTGAGAACATTCTCTTTTTCGAGTTGAAACTGCTGAATATAGTGGTGGTGATCGTTACTGTCAGGGAGATTTTCGACGATTTGATGGTACAAATGATTAATCGAATTGAGTGGTCGTTTCATTTGATCCATAAGTTGTCGTACAAAAATATCAATCCCTAATACCGTGGAGAACTGATGGATGACCCGTGAACTGCTCACTTTGAATTGTATCTCATCGGTGAGGGCCTGTCGGAGCTTCTCTTTGGCATCATCGATAGCTGAAATATCGGTTAGTGTTACAACGTATAATGTTTCATCACTGTCCAAGGCATTTGCCATGATATGAAAGGTTCGCATTTGATCGTTGCGTTTGATTTTAACTTTTAGGTCAGTTCGGGCTGTGTGTAAGATGAGTTGCAACCAGTTTGCGCCATTCTTTTTCTCGTAAATATAACCGTCTTCATCGATTTTCTCAAAAAAGTCACAAATGCAAGAGTGCTCTTTTTTAAAATCTTCCAACGTCGCATATTCAGGGAAAAGAGTAAAAAATGATTGATTGGCAGAGTTTAACACTTTGCCATCCGTTACGATAACAATATTGCTCTCGGTATCGAGGATTTGTTTGATAAACTGATACTGCACTTCTAGTTCATCGCGCAGTGCATTAAGCTCGTCCGCTTTGTCGGCTAAGTGGTTTTTTTGGATGTTTTGTTTTTCATACAATGCCCGTATTTCGGAATAGGCGGTTTGGAGCTCTTCATTGGTCGATTGTAACTCTTCATTGGTAGTTTCTAGCTCTTCGTTGGAGGCTTGCAACTCTTCATTGGAGGCTTGGAGCTCTTCGTTCGAGGCTTGGAGCTCTTCGTTGGAGGTTTCAAGCTCTTCGACAACGGTTTGTAAATGTTCACGTGTCGCGATTAGCTCTTGTTCGAGATAAATAATACGGGTATTTGTTGTCTCTACCGCATCGAAAACAGCTTCGTTTTTTCGTGCTTCTAATAACTCAAATGAGAGTAAAAACATCAGATAATTACCGCGATACCCCTCCAGTGGAGAGAGCTTAAGACGGATTACGTGATCCCCCTCGGTACGTTCGGCAATGACAGGGAAAATAAGATTTGTCTCTTCTTTATTAGCTTTATAAACCAGCGAGCGTATCTCCAAGCTAATCCCATCAGGTAGCATTTTGAGGATATTGTTTTGAACCATTCCACTCGGAAGCGTTAGTAAATCGTTTAGATTTCCTTTGATGTAATGGATGTTAAAATCGTTGTCAATAACCACACATTTATCTTCATAAAAATCAAACAGCGTTTGGCGTATTGAATCTTCAATCGTTCCGAGTTGACGTTTGGGGGTAATTTGGGTCGGTTTGAGATATTTCGGACGATTAATCATCTGAGGATAGAGCATTTTACGCGATTCCGCGGTGGTTCGTGCTTGAAAAATTTTGCTTTTTGGGTCAATCGTCGCAAAATAATCGCTTGAAGCACTTACCGTTTCGGATTTGCCCAAAAACATCGTTGCATGGGATTTGAGTGCGTAGGCAAAGGTGGTAAATATTCTTTTTTGGAGATCATTTTCAAAATAGATCAACAGATTACGGCAGGAGATAAGATCGAGATTGACAAACGGAGGATCAACCATGATATTGTGACGTGAAAAAATGACCCGTTCTTTGAGGAACGGTTTGACCTCAAATTCATTCCCTTTTTGGTTAAAGTAACGTTTTAACCGTGCTTCGGAAAGATTACCGACCAAGACTTCAGGGTATATCCCCTCACGCGCTTTTTTAATCGCCTCTTCATCGATATCGGTGGCAAATATTTTGATATGCACCGCACTGTGTGAACCGATAATCTCATCGAGTAAAATAGCGATAGTGTACGCCTCTTCACCTGTGGCACACGCGGTTATCCAGACACGAAAAGTATCGGTAATCGGTTGAGTACGAATGTACTCTTGTATGTGAGTACTTAGTGCTTCAAATGCTTCGTGATCTCTAAAAAATGCAGTAACACCGATGAGCATATCTCGATACAACAGCTCAATCTCTTCGGGATTCTCTTGGAGATAGCGGGTGTAATCTTCGAGTGTGGAGGATTTGATTGCTGCCATACGGCGCTCTATCCGGCGAGTAATGGTGCTTTTTTTGTATTGGCTAAAATCTACTCCGATACGTTCTTGTAAAACATCAAAAATGGTAAAGAGCTCATTTTCTTCCTCTTTTTCAACCCGTAGCGATTTGGGATAACGTAGGAGATGAATAATCTCTTTTGCCATATCTTCAGCAGAGAGGATGTAATCGACCCCTTTGGTTTGAATCGCCGACATCGGCATCCCATCAAACTTTGCCTCTTCGGGTTTTTGGGCGATGGTAATACCCCCCTCAGCACGGATAGCACGGATTCCTTGCGAACCATCCGAGCCCGTTCCTGATAATATTACACCAACGGCATGTTCCCCTTGTTCTTGAGCAAGGGAGATGAAAAATTTATCGATAGAGGGCTTGGGTCCAATACGATTTTCAGGCGGTCTTTCCAAATGGAAAAGACCGTTGGAGATAAATACATCACGATCAGGTGGGGTAATATAGATAGTATTCGCTTTTGGGAGGAGTCCGCTTTTGACCTCCATTACTTCAAAAGGTGTTTCACGAGAGAGGAGTTCGAGCATCATACTTTTATGATTAGGGCTGAGATGCTGTACAACGACGTAAGCAATCTCCCCTTTTTCTGCAGGGACATTGGAGAGAAAGAGCCGTAGCGCTTCTAATCCTCCTGCACTTGAGCCTAAACCAACAATAATGAGGGGCTTTTTCGTTGTACTTTCTTTCGACATTTAACATTTCCCCATATGATTTGCTCTTTATAATGTTAATTATAGCAATAAAAACGTCTAATTCAGTTTGAGAAACTATACAAAAATTTATTTTTTTACGTTTATAGAACATTATTTGCATTTTTTATGCAAGTTACAGATACATAAGGAATTGAGCATGGTAGAACAATACATTACATGGTTAACTAATCATGGTTATCATCCCGATACACTCGAAGATCGTGGCTTTAACGGTAATACGCCACTGCTTCAAGCGGCTTTAGAGGGAAATGTTATGATGGTGTCTCGTCTCATCGAAGCGGGGAGTAATCTCTATGCTATCAATAATGATTATAACGGTGTCCTTTTTAATGCCTGTTATTCTGCATCGCCCGAAGTAGTGCGACTGTTGATTGAAGCGGGTGCTGATATTGATGATACTAATGAGGAGGGGACGACGGCACTTATGTATGCTGCTTCAGCATCACGATTAGAGTGTGTTCAGATGTTGTTGTCATTGGGAGCCAATACGAAACTTCAAAATGAAGATGGTTTTAGTGCGCTCGAACTTGCAACAAACCGCGATGTTTTCAAAGCACTTCGCAGTGCGTGAACAAACCCTTCTAACACCGCAAGGTGTTGCCAATCCTACCAGATTTCTCGATTGGGATTCGCAACCCTCATCCTTTAAACACTACCCACATTTTTGCTATCGTCTCCCTATCGCTACTATTCCAGCGTTGTACTGGCTCAAATCACTGCGCTCTATCACCGATATACAATCCATTTCAAAAAAAAGTTATTATCGTCTCAACACCCCATCGGCCGGAAATTTACACCCGATAGAGATTTATCTCCAAATTCGCAATGTTCAGGGGGTGCTTAACGGGGTTTACCATTGGGATGTATTGCACGAAGAGTTGGTATTGATTGAAGAGATTGCTTCGGGTGGATGTGAACCATACTTAGGTATGGAGCAACGATTTAGCGGTTGTTTACTTTTTTTTTCACTTGTTCCGTTCCGATCGTTTTGGAAATATGGATTACGTGGGTGGCGCTATCTTTATCTCGATTTAGGTCATCAATTAGGGGTATTGCATGGAGTCTACCATAATGAGAGGATTAAACCTACAAAATTGTCTGACATTGACAAACAATCATTATGCCGCATTCTTGGATTAGGAGAAGATGAAATTATCGGAGGAATCTACGCACTTGGGGAGATGAGCGATCGGAGCGTTAAAGCGTTAAATGAGCCGTTAATGATTGTATCCCCCTGTGATTACGTTAAACGAGACAGTGTATTAACCGAAGCCCTCACAAAAGATGAATGTTATCAAAACTTTTTTCCCGATTATGGGAGCAACTGGTCTGAATCAATCAATCACACACGACGGAGTGCACGTTATTTTAACCCTTTGATTTATGATGATAACTGGTTAAAAGAGCTATTCGCCATATTGCCTCCACCATCATTAGAGATTATTCATATCGTCTTTCGAGCACACTCTATGCAATTGGGTGTTTATAAAGAGGGGAAATGCATCGAAGAGGGGAACTTTATAGCTGAAATAGTCCATTTACTTTTAGATCAACATTTTTTAGCCAATGCGAGTATGGTATCATTAATTTTTTCTGACCGCTTCGATGCATCGACCCATATTGAAGCGGGAATAATCGCACAAGAATATTACACCTTAGCAGAAAAGATGACTATAGGATGTAGTGGAATTGGTGCGTTTTATGATGAATATGCGAAACGTTGGAGTGATAAATCACTGCTCTATGCAGTGGCAATAGGGGGAAAGATATGAGTGAGATAGATAAAGCACACGAGATATTGGGAATCTACCGTTTTTACAAAATGGATGGGAAACTCTATCATTACGATGAAGATGATCGACTCGATGAGCTGTTTGATGCGGTAGTGCATGCGATAAACGATTGCGGTATCCTCAAACCTCTCTTACCTCAGGCGGAATTCGTTATCCCCTGTAGAGGGATACTCAATCAAGAACGTGCATGGTTGCAACGGTTCGAACATCAAGACACCCGCGCTTTTTTCCTGAGTGATATTTATGATTTTTTGAAGTTGTTTACGGGACGGACGAAACTGCGGGTGAATTAGACTGTAGTATGTCGAGCAATAACACTTTGACATAATGTTTTAAATTTCGGTAAACCATTACGGATAATCCATTCGATAATGGCGAGATTTACCCCTTCATAATCATGAGCGATGTACGTACGAACATCATAAATCCCTTTTATATCTTCAACATCAAACGCTTCAAGGATATGAGTTGCTTTTTCGATTTTGAGTTTATTGAATTGTTCAGCAATAGCGGTGAGATGCATCAAAATTGCAGGGCGCTTGGTAACGACATCTTCGAGTGCTCTTGTTATGCTTCCCGCTTCTTTGACAATCTCTTCGATGTATTCGATTTTTTCGAGAACGAGATAAATTTTACTGATTGACTCTTTAGACATAGATCGCCCGATCAATGATAAATTTTTTGGCTGTTTTCCCCATTCCCGTACGATCTGCTAAATCGACTTTCGCACCGAGTGCATTGCTCAGCTCATTTTGTATTTGACGGATACGTTCAAAGGCTTGAAAACCGTATTTTGAGGCAAATTGCGGTGTAGCTTCAACGAGTATATCGATGTCACTTTTTGCATCAGCATCATCACGTGAGTATGATCCGAAGAGAGCTTCTATCACAAACCCCTCTTGTGCATACGCGCTTTTGACATTTCTAAGATAATCTAAGATTTGTTCTTTATTCATGAGAACGATTATAGCAAATAATCTATTTGAATTCTGTATACTTTTGTCATTAATGAGCAAGGGTAACTAGATGAATCTTCAGATTTCAGATGGAACGTTAGGTCAAGAATATTCGACTATCATCAAACCAAATCCACAGTTTTTTCAGCAAGTGGGGGAAGAGCGATTTCGTAAACTAGTGAGCGATCACTATGAACTCATCCGTCAAACACCCATCGCTTTTATGTTTCCGGTTGATTATGAAGAGGATTTTGATAAGGTCAAAAAACATGCGGCAGATTTTTTGATTCAAGTGTGCGGGGGACCTGATTATTACGCTCAAACACGCGGTGATCCTAAAATGCTTGCCCGACATACACGGTTTCGGATTGATGATAAAGGGCGTAGAGCATGGTTGGAGTGCTACGCAACATTGTTAGCTGATGTGGAGCGTGAAGGGGTATCGGCTGAGAGTATTGAATCGTTTTGGAACTATCTTGATGCGTTTTCAAAAGTGTTGGTAAATACTGAAAATTATCTTACTTAACTGATGTTATGCACTAAAACGAATTTATCCGTTTTAGTGGCAGGGACAAATGTCCCTTGCAACCCCCTAAAGCTACAAAAACTACGTTTTTGAGAATTTAAGAGGTATTTATACGCTCTTTTTGTTAAAGTGCGTAAGGTCAGTTACTTAATACTCGATAAATGTGAGTGCAAGAATATCATTTTTGTAGTTATCGCTAATTTTGTACTCTCTATACCCTTGTGATAGTGCAATGCCTAAAAGGTATTTTTTCCCTCGATAGGTAGTAAATCGATGGGTTGTCTCTTTGGCATTAAATCGTAAAATTTCTTCATCCAGCTCCACTATATCCATCGGTGAGTTATCAGGATGCGTTGTAGAGATGACAACCCCTTTGCGGTCAATAAAAGCCGAAAAACCGACTTTTTCCAGTGGAAAACTATCCTTTAACATCGCTTGAAATTGTGGATATGCATCAAAAACGATACCGATTCCCCCTAATGATTTGCTATTGTGGCGTACAGTTGCACTGTAGATATAGGTTGCAGTATCATCGTAAAACGAAGTATTCTCAAAAGGGCTTACAAAATAGTTTTGAGTTGTCGTATTGTTAATCGTTTTGGAAATGTATTCCCCAGAGACATTTTTACCTACAACGGTTGAATCGTTGGATGATGCGATAATAGTTCCATTACGATCAAAAATAAAAAGGTTGGTATAAACGGTATAGAGTGAGTTGATATAGTGTAATACCTCAGTGAGGCGATTTACATCGGGAGTGAGAGAGGTGAGCTCCTCTTCAAAAGCGGGTGTCATCGCCCACCATCGGCAATCATTAGCCCGTTCATAAAGGTTTCTATCCATAATCTCAATGGCTAGTTTGGAGGATGCTTCAACGTCAAATATCAACCCCTCCATCATCGTATTTTCGAGATTTGAAACCGTATCTTTGATGGTAGAGAGTATCGAGGTGCTTACATTTCGGAGATTGTCTAAAACAGGAGTGAGGACGTATACCCGCTCTTTCGAAGCGATTAATTCACCATTGATGATAACATCGCTCAAATCTTCTATCACATCGTCAGCTTTGCGTATAATTGATTTAATATTTTCATTTAATGTACATTTTTCACTCACTGAATCTTGATGAGGGGGCTTTTGGGTAATTTTTTTGACATTGATAAAAGCAACACTGCGCCATGGGGCACCGAAATAACCCTCATACCCTTTTGATTTTGCACTAATAAAGAGATTTCCGTCGCGATAGGTGGTTTCATCATCTTGAGCAATTTTATAATACTCTTTTTTCATGTTTGATGCTTCATGTGAAGATGATGTTATGACCTCTTTCCCATCGGTAAAAAAGATATGTTCTCCCGGATTTAAAAGGGATGAAAAAATACGTTCCATCTCATCATCAAATCGAAAACATAAAACCAAAACACCAATACTCTTCGTATTATCAATAATTTTTTGGGCAAAAAGTAATGTTTTTTTCTGAGAAGGAAACAAATCGGTATGGGCATACTGTTCACTATATCCATCACTTTTTAAGGCACTCTGAATGATAGGATCTGATGTCGTTGTAATCTGCGTACTATCATGGAGCGTGAGTTTAATGTTGCCTTGTGTATCGGTTATGATTATTTCATTATAAACACTGTATTTCAAAGTGTATTCAATTAACCGTTTACGCAAATATTCCGATGTGACTTCATTATTGAGATACTGTATGATTGACGTATCTGTAGCTAAAAAACCGACATCTGCCGTCCGCTCAAAGAGATTACGAATCAAAACATCGATACTAATCTGCCCTTTTGAACGGAGCTCTTCGGTATATTTCTTTAAATTTTCATTTATTAAAAGGGGAATAAGTTCCTCTTTGAGGTCACTAAAAGTATCGATTGTTTTTTCGGTAAAGCTAAAAAGATTTGCCGCTTTTTCTAATGCGCAGATTTTACCGGTAAGGATGATTTTTTTTAAAAAACGGTTTTGATCATCGAAGAGTCTAACACTGTTCTCGATAAAAGGAAAAATCTCTATATATTTTATACTATCCATACTCAATCCATTCCGATTTATCATAATTTATTAACAATATATTATGACGAGTAATTTTTACAATATGTATATTTATTTTTTTTATTTATGTTTATTTTTTAGACAACAATTTATTCTATATGGAAATTTTCTGCGAACATAATATGCATGTAGTGTTTATATTTTGAGGAGAAAGCTATGAATGAACACAATCTTATGCGTTTTGAAATCGAAAACTACCTAAAAAAATACGCGATTGATGATGAAGCACGGTACGTTATTGCACCACACATCGCTAAAATATCGTTGGAAATGAACCACCTATACCAAGACCTAGGCTTTAAAAATAGAATCGAAATGGGTCAATATATGGCGCGTCATTTTCCACACCTCGCCGAGCTCAAACCCAAAGATAAACTTTGGAAGAAATTCCTCTATGATGCCATCGGCAAGGTCGCGCCTGCGTGTGCCAACTGCAATGATCAGCTCCATTGTTTTACCTGTTTGATTGCAGAGGCGAGTGCGTGAAGACCCCATCGATTACTACGACCGAACTCTATACCCACCTCGACACCCTCATTGGTGCGGACATCCCTGTATTCATCCACGGCTCACCGGGGATAGGAAAATCGTACATCGTTGCTGAAGTGGCGAAAAAACATAATCTTGAACTCGTCGATGTTCGTCTCTCTCAAATGGATCCCGTCGATTTACGTGGTGTGCCCGCGATACGTGATGAGCAGACGGTGTGGATGCCCCCCGTTTTTTTCCCGAAAGATACAAACAGCTCTGGCATTTTATTTCTTGATGAGCTTAATTCTGCTCCTCCCTCGGTGCAAGCGGCAATCTATCAACTGGTGCTAAACCGTAAAATGGGGGAATACGAACTTCCTCACGGTTGGCGTATCATCTGTGCTGGGAACCGTATCAGCGATCGCGGTGTTGTCTTTCGCCTCCCGACACCGTTGGCGAATCGGATGGTGCATTTGAGTGTCGAGGCACGGTTCGAAGATTTTAAACTTTTCGCGATTCGAGAGGGATTGCACTCGTTTGTGATTGGATTTTTAGGATTCCGTCCCGATTTGCTCACCTCTGAGAGCGTGAGCGAGGATGACTCCAACCCCGCATTTGCAACCCCGCGCAGTTACCATATGCTCTCCAATGTTCTCAAAACCTCCAACGATACCTCCCGCATCGCCCCTATCATCTACGGTTTGATCGGATACGGAGCGGGAATCGAGTTTCTCTCGTATGTGAAAGTGTACGAAAAACTCCCCGATGTCGGAGCGATTTATCGGGGCGAATACCCGAGCATCGATAAAAGCGAACCGGCATTGCTCTATGCGTTGGTTTCTGCGATGGTGGAACTTTATCGGGGAGGAGACGAAGCCTCGAAACATCTGTTCGGATTCGCCCAAATCTTGCCGACTGAGTTTGGGGTGATGTTGATCAAAGATGCTATTGTTAAGGATGCCTCTATCGCGGAGTGTGTAGAGTTTGACACGTGGATTGAGCGCTATGGCGACTACATCCTTTAACGAGCGACTTGAAAAAATACGGGTTCAATTTCTTTTTGACCATCCGTTTTTAAGCGTCCTAGCACTCTCGATTCCACATAAATACCAGAGTAATCCACACATGCTTTTCGAGACCGATGGGGTGAGTATCCGTGTGGATGATACCAAAACGCTTGGGTATGATGATGCTCGTCTCAAATATCTCTACGCCCATGTACTGCTCCATATTCTCCTCAAACACCCTTTCAGAATGAAGGGACGAGAAAAGCCGACATGGAATCGCAGTTGTGACATCGTGATCGAACTTTTACTCAGCGATTTTCAGCGGGTAGGATCAGCGGATGAAGAGGCGATGGTGATCGAGTCATTTCGCGACAAAAGTGTAGAGGAGGTGTACCATGCCCTCTACCGTGAGAGCGAAGAGGGGGAAGGGCAACAATCCGATGAAAATCCCAATCAGCAAAAAATGGACATTATCGAACATGAGGGGGATACTCAGGTCGCCGAAGAAGAGCTCGATGCACTGATTATCCAAGCGATGGGAGCGGCGAGGAAGCAGGGTAATATCCCCGCCTCGCTGCTAGAGATGTTCGATGAAATCACCAAACCCTCGATCGATCTGCATACACTGTTACATACCTATATGTCGGAGAGTTTTTTCGATAAAGAGTCCGATTTCTCCCGTCCAAATCGTCGTTTTATCCATCAGGGGCTTTATCTTCCCGGATACCGCTTTGATCGTAACCGTCTGAGTTTTTTCATCTTTTTGGATCGTTCTATGAGTATTACAGGGGAAGTGTTTGCGAGGTTTCTAGGGATTATCGACTCTATTGTTAGAATGAGTCATGATTTTGAGGTGAGTGTGATTCCTTTCGATGAGCGGGTTTATAGTGAAGAGAAAAAGAGCTACGACGCACAGGGGATATTACCTAATATTAGTTTTGCAAAAGGGAACGGTGGAACGCAGTTTGGACCCGTTTTAGAGTATTTAAACACCCATGCAGGGGAAAAGAACCTCGCGGTGATACTCAGTGATGGCTATTTTACGGTGGATAAGGCTCCCGCAATGCAAACCCTCTTTTTACTGAGCGAAAAACAAAATTTGAAAAGGTTTGAACGTTATGGAGACGTCGTCTACTTTGACTTATAGAGAACATATTGAAGCCCTCAAAGACGATTTGGATTTCGAGGAGCAGGGTGATGCGATTTATCTAAATCATAGCGATGATGAAGCCAGATTACTTTGGGCATTTCATAGACCCAGTGGCTCTCATCCTCATCAAGTGGGGGATCGTAACGCCGAGGTGGCGATTATGGCGTTTAATCACTCTAGGCTAGGGGCATTGGAGCGTTTCACCCGTCTCAATCCGCAGGTGATTGAAAACCCCGATCTTCGCCGTCATATTCGTAACCGTAGCCGTATGCTCTTTCGTGCTCTGGTTGATAATGATTTTAGTGAACTGTTGGAAGTATTAAAACTTTTTCCCGTTTTTATGGATCAGGCATGTGATCAGATGATAAATGGACGTATTTGGAATGAAAACTACGCAACTCCACTTCGTGCATCACAGTTTTTGGAGTTGGCAGAGGGTGATATTGATGATAAATTGTGTGAGGGTGTAATACGACGACTTAGACCTCTAAAAAGCTACTCTTTTGATGAGGCAAAGGAGTTATTGAGTGAATTGGTTAGCCAAGTACAAAAGTTGCATGATGAAATAAAAGCGCATTATTTAGTAGAGTTTAAAACGTGGATTTCACGGGAAAAGCTCCATCCGCTTCAATCCATCGTACTGACAAAACAGATACATCAGTTAAAGGGTAATTATGAATGAATCAACGCTACGAGTCATGCAGGCGATATTCGCACTCAGTGACGAGATCGAATACAATATCTACGAGGCAATTGACATTGCTGAATACGCTCAAATGGATGTGGGTGAAGTACAAACAATAATCAGTAATCTCTATGATGAGGGATATTTAGGTGAATGTATGACATTGGGTGATGATGGATTTGATACATTCTATCTTAATAAAAAAGGGCGCGCCCTAATAGGGGTAAATTGATGGTCAAATTGGTCATTTTTTATGAAAAACCCTTTTGTGCAGCTAATGCCAAACAAAAACAAATACTACGATCATCCGGTTGTACCCTTATTGAACGTAATCTTCTCGAACACGGCTTAGATGCACAAACTCTTCGGAGTTTTATGGGGGATAAAAAAATATCTGATTGGTTCAATCCTGCTGCACCTGCTATCAAAAATGGTGAGATTTTTCCCGAAACACTGGATGAAGTCGAGGCAATGGAGCTTTTGATCTCCAATCCGATTTTGATTCGCCGACCGTTGATGATAATAGGAACAGAAAAGTTGTGTGGATTTGATGAGAAAAAAGTTTCTGAGTTACTGGAACGTTATGTCGAAGCGATGCCGAAGATTAATTGTTTAGAAAAAGGGTGTTTGGAAAAAAGGGCGGAGTAATTAATCAACTATTTTATTAAAGAATACAATAAGCTTATATATTTATAATTATCAAATATTCACAATATGTCATAAAAATTATTTTATAGCAATAATGTTGGTAATGCAATGATGAATCAAATTGATAATTTGAATTTACCTTTTACAAAACGTTATCTTTTAGCAACAATATTGATCATCGTATTTTTCTGTATTACTTTTTTCCCCTTGCATCTATTATTAAATATTTCCAAATCTACACCTACACTCATTAATATAGCTGGAAAACAGCGAATGCTCTCTCAACGTATTTCATCATTAACTCAGCACTATTATTTACATAATGAGAAACATGATTTGAATGATATTAGAAGTATCGAATATTCTCTAACTAAAGCAATATCTGATATGGATGAGGGTAATCATAAGCTCTCCACAGGACATTTAGATCACGAAACAACACTAAAACTCTCCGATACATTAAAAGATATCTATTTTGGAAAAACACAATTAAAAGTGCGCATTGATGAATATTTACACTTAGTCAATCGGCTAATGAATCTTCAAAGCAGTGATAATTTAGAGGTGATAGCCCATGAAATAATTCTACAATCAGACTCTTTACTGCCGGATTTGGATAAAGCAGTTATGCAATATCAGCATGAGGGTGAAGAGACAATAGCGCTAATCAACGAAATAGAATTTTTAATATGGGTATCTATTTTTTTTATTTTTCTGTTACAGATTATTTTTCTTTTCCAACCCATGGTTCATAAAATTCATGAACTACTAAAAGAATTACAATGGAATGAAACCCATCTTGAACAAGAGATAGAACAAAGAATGATAAGTTTAGAGCAGAGTAATTATACATTACAGCAACTGGCGTCGCATGACCCTTTGACAGGGTTGAAAAATCGACTTAATTTAGAGCAAGAACTTGAAGGATTAATTAATCACTATAAAGAGCATCATCGCCCATTTGCCGTGGCAATGATCGATATTGATTGGTTTAAAAAGATTAATGATAATTATGGACATGATATCGGCGATGTAGTTTTGATAGAACTTTCAAAGTTAATTGAACAAAATATACGTCCTGAAGATAGCGCTTATCGTGCCGGCGGTGAAGAATTCGTTATTATTTTTAATCGTATCGAAGATTATAAAGCGGTTGAAAAAATGGAAGATTTACGCCTATTAATAGAGGAACACCATTTTGTATCCGCTCGTGAGTCTTTAAAAATAACGATTAGCGGTGGATTATATCACCCTAATTGGATAAAACCAGAGAGTATTCAAAAAGTTTTAAAATTGGTTGATGAAGCTCTCTATGAAGCAAAACATTCCGGTAGAAATCAAATCATCAGTACACGATATCAAATGGGCAACTTTACCTCATCAATAGCATCGAATTGTGTCATTATCCTCCAACGTACCCCACCGTTTAAAGCACTTTACGCCGATTTTGATATTATTGATTTGATTGGGTATAGTAACGATATGCTGATGTCAGGTGAGATTACTTTTAGAGATTTAGTGTATTGTGAAGATAATGATTTTTTAGATCGATTACAAAATGAATCTCAATCTTTTCTAACTACGATACGGATAAATCATTTTCTAGGACATATAAAAATATTAAAAATTGAATGTATAGTACGTGATGATATTTGGAAAATTCAGATTCAAGATCCTATTGCATTAGCAAAATCAGTTGAAGAGCAAATGCTACTGAATAATTTTGAAGCTATGATGAGAAATAGTGATGATTTTATCTATTTTAAAGACCGTTTTCATGTATTTACTGCCGGAAGTGAAACTCTGTTAAAATTGACAAATGTCTTAAAAAAAGAAGATTTGGTTGGAAAAACAGACTATGAAGTATTCCCTAGAGAGTATGCGGATCACTATTTTGTCTTGGAAAAAAAGGTTTTTAGCGGAGAAGTCGATGTTGCGTCTGAAATTCAGCCCTACCGCGATAATAATGGTCACTCAGGCTGGGTTGATAATCGAAAGTACCCAATCAAGAATAGTGATGGAGAGATAATTGGATTGTTTGGAATAGCCCGTATTGTTTCTGAATCGAGTCAATGTATAAAGGAAACATAATGATTAAAGGAAATGAACAAAAAATATTTATAGGGTTGACCGCCATATTGAGTTTTATCGGCTTAATGATTGTTCTATTGATACTAAATAATGCCAAAGCGGAGCAAATAGAACAGTCACAGCATCTTGTCGTCCAAGAAGCAACTGCCCATTACACTATGATTAAAGAGATGGAAATATGGCACAATAAATTTGGAGGAGTTTTTAAAGAGGGGATTAACAACGACGATTATCATTTTAATATCTACAGTTTAAAACCAAAAAATGAACAAAACCATGCTGTCGGATTTGTTAGAAATGCCCTGATTAATCTTAAAAAAAATCCAAAGCAATCACTCTACTACCGTTTTTCTCCCGATAATAGACAATTCGATTTTGTAGGGGTTTTGTATACGCAACCAAAATGTATCACCTGCCATTCTAATTTTGTTGTCGGTGAGTTGCGTGGGGGGATTGAGATTACCTTGCCGTTGACAAAATACCATGATGCCCTAGAGACCATCAAACGGCAGTTTCATATTTTTTATTTTATGGTTATCGGAGTCTATCTCTTCGGACTGGGATTACTCCTCTATTTCATCCATAATATATTCAACAATAAAGAAAAAATCGAAGAATTAAATAGCTCGTTGGAGAAAAAAGTTAAAGAGCGTACCAAAGAGGTACAGGTTCTTTACACTAGGGAACATTATTTAAAAAGACTTCTTGAAACGATAACCGAGTTAAATGAATCTCTTATAAGTACCTACTCACTTGGTTCAATTATCGAAACTAGTTTAGAGACACTCAAGCACCATCCTAACTATAAAATTATTTTGTTTGGACACTTTGATGGGGAGGTGTTTCATCAACGCTATATTTCGGGAGATATTTATGGAATTTTTACCAAAGAGCATATCTCATTAGAAGAATTGGGTAATTACCCGAATTATTGTTCTATCCATAATGCCGTTATCAATCGCCATTGGAATATTCAAAATCCTTGTCTTATAGAGCTTCCTTTCAGAAACCGTAGCCGTCACGAAGATTATGAGTTAAGTGCATCGATTGCTTTTCCGCTTATCGAAGATGATAAAAGCGGATTGGATATTTTGACATTTTGGACGAATCGAGAAGAAGGTTTTGATGAAGAGGAGATAAATATACTCGATACCGTAGTACACGATATTACAATGGCATTAAGTGCTTATAAACAGCGTAAAATGAATGAACATCTCCAAAAAGAGCAGATTAATAACTACGAAGAGACCATTTTGGCATTTGTAGACATGATTGAACAACGTGATGCGTATACAGCAGGACATACCTTACGTGTGGCGAAGTATTCACGTAAATTAGCGACGTACTTAAAAATAGATGAGGTGATGATCCATAAAATCGAAAAGGCGGCGATTCTCCACGATATCGGTAAAATCGCTACTCCTGACACGATTTTACTCAAACCAGGACGTCTTAATGCTCTGGAATACGAGTTGATTAAAAATCATGTTACGGCAGGGTATAAAATGCTCTCCAAAGTCAAAATGTATGCTGAACTCGCGGAGATTATGAAGTTTCATCACGAACACTATGACGGAAGAGGGTATCCGTATGGATTAAAGGGGGATGAAATCCCAATGGAAGCTCATATTATGATGGTCGCTGATGCTTTTGATGCGATGACGACGAATCGTATTTACAAAGGGAGACTAACGGTTCAAGATGCGATTAGTGAATTAAATAAAAAAAGCGGTATACAATTTCATCCGAGTGTTGTCGATGCGGCAAATCATGTTTTAGTCGATGAAGTGATCTTGCAAACAACTCAAATGCCACAAAGTGATTTGGAAAAACAACGCTTTTCATACTTTTTTAATGATAATCTCACGGGGCTATATAATGAAGGATATTTGCAACTTATGTTGCATCAGATAGATACTCAATTATACGTATATATTGTACGTCTCCACAATATTACAACGTTTAACAAACATATGTCATGGAATAAAGGGAATGAACTACTCTTATCAGTAGCAAATCAGCTCAAAGAATATTTTCCTGAGGCAAAAATTTTCCGTTTTGAGGGGGATGATTTTTTAATTTTATCATCTATTTTGACTTTTTTTGAAGAGAATATGATTAATTTAAAAGATAATGATCCAGAGAGTATTGTAACAGTTGAGGTTGAGTCAATGCTTATCCGTGACAGTGATGATGTTCATCAACTTGAGCCTTATATTATATGATCCCTCAATGAGGATCATATAGTGTATTTACACCGCTCCAAATGAAGCTTTTCCACCACGTTGTAATGCTTTGATATCTTCATAGGTTTTCTCGCTCAAACGGAGATTACTACGTAAAGTCTCTTTTACTACTGCATCGATTTTTTCTTTGTCTGACATCTTTTTCAAATCACCTTTTGAAAGATCAGCGATATCGAGTAAATCGTTCCAAACTGAACTTTCATCCAGTGCGAATGTATTAAATGTAAGTCCTTCATATACAAATGAGCCTTTTCCAATAATATCAGAGACGAAAAGGAGGTATTTCCCCTCAGGAGTCAAGAACTCTTTGTATTTCGCTACGAAACCTTCAAAAACGTCTAATGATGTGAGTTCACACGCCAAGAAATCGATATTGTCTGAGTTGGTAGCAAGGATAACTTGTTTCACGATCTCTTTAGGAGGGAGACTTTTATCAGCGGTGATAACTTTACCTTCTACAACGACGAGACATCCGCGATATGCGTATTTGTACGCTTCGGTAGGGGCATTGTAAACGATCATCCATTCGAGTTTATTGTCAGCGATATAGCTTTGTATTGACATAGAGTTTCCTTTTAGGTTGTTTGGTACTCTCTATACAATTATTGTTCTACCTTTTTCGTACAATAAATGCATAATTAATCTAAATATTGTCATTTTAAGGATTATCATTATGAACCCTCAAAGCGCAAAACGCTCTCTTGCACATTTGTGTGAACGAAAAGTTCCCGTATTTTTGTGGGGACCTCCAGGGATTGGTAAATCCTCAATTGTTGCACAGATTGCACGTGAAGCAGATATCGGGTTTATTGATTTGCGTCTCTCACTTCTCGATCCGACCGATTTGCGTGGGATACCATTTTTTAATTCAAAAAATGACAGTGCTATTTGGGCACCTCCGGCGTTTTTACCTGATGGTTCGCAGGAGAGGGGGATACTCTTTCTCGATGAGCTAAATACCGCTGCACCGATGGTACAAGCTTCTGCATATCAGTTAATATTAGACCGTAAAATCGGTGAATATCGTCTCCCTGATGGATGGGCGATTGTGGCGGCGGGGAACCGTGAGAGCGATCGCGGGGTGGTGTTTCGGATGGCGGCACCGTTGGCAAATCGGTTTGTCCATCTGGAAATGGAGGCAAATGTCGAAGACTGGCGTAACTGGGCGATAGGCTCAGGGATTGATCCGACTATCATCGCTTATATCTCCCACCGTCCCGATGCGCTGTTTGTCTTTAATGCCGAGAGTAGGTCGTTTGCGACACCGCGCACATGGCAGTATGTGGATGACATCATGGCCTCCAATCCCGAAGAGGATTTGGTGATGGCGATGGTGAGCGGTGCTATCGGTGAGGAGTTGGCGGCTTCGTATCTGGGGTTTCGCATGGTTGCTTCACAGCTCCCTGATTTGGACGCGATCATGGATGGGACGTGTGTGGATGTACCGAGTGATCCATCGGCTCTTCATATCCTCAGCACGGCACTCACAATGCGGGTAAATGATTATACGAGCAGTAAAAAACTGAATAATCTCATCACCTACACCCTCAAACTCCCCGGTGAGTTTGCGGTGATGATTATCCAAGACCTTCGCGCACGGAAAATCGAACTTGACCACGTCGAGAGCTGGCCGTTGTGGATGCGCCAGTTCAACACACTCTTACGATAATGAAGAGCGAACAACTACTCCTCAAAGCAAAATCTCTATTAACTGTCAAATATCCCTATTTCGGGATGCTTGCATCGAGACTTAATTTTGAGCAAAGTGAGGATATTTCGGGATACGCTAGTAACGGGAAACGGTTTATCTATAACGTCGAATTTTTAGAGCGTCGAAGTGTGGAGGAGGTGATGTTTATCCTCACCAACGCCGTGATGCACCACGTCCTAGCTCATCAACAGCGAAAATTGAACCGTAGAGGACGGTTGTGGCAATTGGCGACCGATTACGCCATCAACAATCTCCTCTTCAAAAGTGGTTTGACTATCCCTCAAGGGGCGAACTATAATAAAGAGTATGAGGGGATGTACGCCGAAGAGATTTACGATGCACTGAAAAATAATCTTAACCTCGATGAGGGGGATGCTTATGGTGAGAGTGGGGAGAATGTCCCGCAAAACACTATGATGGAGCAAGAGAGTGATGATGCATCAGGCTTTGCCAATATCGATGGTATCGCGGATGAGATGGATACGGGGGATGAGTTGCAATGGCAATACGCCGCATCCATCGCACAGGAAGTAGCACAGCGTAAGGGGGCAATGCCGTTAGGACTAGAGAGACTGGGAAAAAAGGTGAAAGCCGCCGATGTGGATTGGCGGTTTGAACTCTATAATGCAGTCAATCGTCACATGCGTAACAACTACGCCTTTATGCCTCCGAATAAAAAGCATATTCATAGAGGAATCGCTCTGCCATCGCTCACCAGTGACACCCTAAGCCTCTGCGTCGCAGTCGATACGAGCGGTTCCATCGATGATGCGCTTTTGGGAGCATTTATGGAGGAGTTTAAATCGATCATGCAAAATTTCCCATCTGTCAAAATCGAGCTGATTATCGCCGATGCAAAGGTCCACGCACACCATACCTTTATCAGCGGGGACCCTATGGATTTTCCTCTCAAGGGGGGAGGTGGAACCGATTATCGTCCGACGTTCGATTATGTCGAAGCAAATCTTCCGATGACGACGATGCTCCTCTATTTTACCGACGGTGAGGGATCATACCCCCGTATACCACCAAACTATGAAGTGCTTTGGGCATTGTCGCGAAAAGCGAAAATCCCCTTTGGGAGAGGCTTGGTGATTTTTAATAGCTAAGGCTATAATTGCACTCATGAAACAAAAACTTCGCCAAATCGCCCAAAACCCAAAAACCAAAGAAGCACTCAAATCGATGAAACCCGAAAAGTCGATTTGGGGGTTTCTCGGAATACTCTTTTTTTTTATTGTTCCTGAAATTATTGCCTTTATCTATGGGACAGAGATTACAGCGTATGCAAAAAATGCCCTTGTATTATCTCCATTGTGGTTTGAAAAATACTATTTTGATTTTTTAGTTATGATGTTTAAAGATGGGGGAAGCTGGTTAAACCTGCTCATCGGTGTGGGATTACTTATTTGGCTATTTTTTTAAAGATGGTCACTGTAATCACAAGAACCGTCAATCTCTTCACTCACTTTAGCATCCAGTTTTAAATCATTAACGTAGTGTAATAACAATTTTGACTCAACGCCGTAATGGTTTGCTAACGCAATAATTTCATGGTGCGTGATGGATGGATCACGCAAGTTTTTGAAGTGCTCAGGGGTTATCTCGAATTGTACGGTACCATTGAGGGTACAAAACGTAAGTTTCATTAGTCGATATTTCCCAAGGCTTCGGTGATTTGTGCAGATGCCAATGTTTTGGCATTTTCAACCTCTTTGTTATCCCACCAGTACTCGATAATGGCGTGTTCGATTTGTTCTAACTGATCCATACTGAGGTTGGCAAACACTTCATACGAACTTACCTCTTCGGGGCTTATCCCTTTAGCCGTAGCAATTTTCATCAACGTCTCGATAATACTCTCTTCGAGCGGTTTGGGTGTTATTTCAAGACGTGCATGATCTATCCATGCGCGAATCTCCTCTTCGAGGTAATCATGACCCCATACTTGATAACAGAGTATACGGCTTGGAGAGTAGATGATTTTTTCATCTTCACCTAATACGTCACTTGTTTTTATAACGCCATCATGCCAGTAAACTTCGATTCTCTCATCGTCTCTCATCGAACAGGCACGTTCAAAGGCTAGTTTGGCATGTTTTAGAGCTTGGATTCGTAGATTTTCATTCATAATTCTTTTCCTTGTGTTTAATTCATATAGGGTATATCGAGATGGGAGTCTCGATCACTGGCTGTATAATCGTACGTCACGAGATTATGTATCGATGCGATTTTCTTTTCCACCACAATCCGTTGAAGCGGATGAAGTGGTGATGTATGGGTAATCGATGTAATCATATTTCGATAATGAATCGTAATAATAGGATGCCACTCATGTTGATACATGATGAGTTTATCGATAAAAGAGGTCATTGCATCTCTATCATCGGATTCTAAACGGGGTAATTTTCGTATAACGTTACGGACAAATTGTTTAGTGAAATAGGGCTCTCCGAGTCTCAGAAGCTCCGATGCAGCGTCGATATCGGCACTGTTTTCACTGTAACTGTAGGCGTAACGAAAATGCTCACATACCGCTTCGATGTATTGTGGATAGTGTCGCAATACCATCACCAAATGGGTCAAGTCTTGATCAATCAATACCTGAAAAAGGGTAATCGTTGTTTTCCCCATACTTGTCCAATGTGGAACACCGCTAGTGAGAGTATTGCTATCGAGTATCCGTCGATATTGTTCAATCTCACCGATATCCGTCAATAGACGAGCATTAGAGGAAAAAACACTCATGATGCACGTGATCTCGAATTGTAATAATCCCACAGCCGCTTGTAGTGACTGTCAAGTTCGCTCAACGTCGCATCGGTTGCAATGAGGTCGTTTGAATACTCGAAACGGGCATTGGGATGCTCTTTATACCACTCTTCCATTTGTACTTTAAGTGCATTACGTTTGGCGACTGTCTCTACGATTAGACGCCGTATCTCATGCATTTCAGGTGTAATAGTCTGTTCCATTATTATTTTCCCTAATGATTTTTACACCAAATGCATTTTTTATTCTCTCTATTAGAACGGCAATTGCAATCAATATTTTAAAAAGAGCGAACAATGGAAGAATTACGAACCCATTATCACTATTTTAGTAATGAGGAGGGGGATGGCTATGAAATTTATAGTTGTGATATCCCTGATTTAAAAGGGTTTGGGGAAACCTACGATGAAGCAATGGACGATCTGCGTAAAAATTTAAAACGACATAAGGAGAAAAGTATGGAAGCACTATCATTAATGGAGAGCGCAATAATAGCATTCGATAGAAAAGATTATAAAACAGCAAAATCGATTTGGGAACCACTGAGTGCGACCAATACGGACGCGATGGTTAATCTGGGAACCATGTATGTTAAAGGGTTTGGTGTAGAGCGTAATATCTCTGTGGCATTTACACTGTTTGAACGTGCCGCAGCGTATGGACATGAGACAGCTGCATTTTACATGGGGGGAATGTATGAAAACGGAATCGGTGTGAGTGCTGATACCGCTGAGGCTATCCGCTACTACACGATTGCTGCCGAAGCTAACATGCCAACCGCACAACTTAAATTGGGGACTTTACTTCGTGATGTAGATGCTTTAAACTCGATGCAATGGATGATCCGTGCCGCTCATGCAGGGGAAGCACAAGCTCACGCACTCCTCACCTATGTGAGTAATATGTCACAAGCGACCGACATAAATGTCGCATTTCGAATGATGGATGAATCCTCGCAACGTGCCAAAGTCGAAATGGTAATCGCTGAGAATCTCGCTCCTACTCTCGCAAGTGATGGTGGTGGGATTGAGTTGATACATTATATCGGCGGTGATACACCTGAAATCTGGTTACGTTATTTGGGTGCATGTTCGGGATGTCATCTCGGGCCTACTTCGACAGCGGGGATGATTTTAGAGCAGTTTGAAAAGGTTATTGATAAAAAGATTGTTATTTATCTCTGGTAAGGGGTTTTAAATGAATACGTTTAGCGCAAAAGTTGAAGATATTAAAAGTGATCAGTTTTTTAGTTGCATTACAGTACGTGCTAATAATACGGAATTAAAACTTCTCAAAACCGAAGCACCCAAATGGCTCCATATCGGCGATGAGGTGGAGTGTCGTGTTCAAGAGGCGGCAATAGCAATCTGCAAGGGAGCTAAAGAGGGGAGTGTCTCCATAGAAAACCATATAGGTGGTGAACTCCAACATTTTCGTAAGGGGTTGGTGCTGAGTGAAGTGAGTGTCAATACCCCCTGCGGGAAACTTAACTCTTTGATAACAACTGATGCCTTCGAGCGAATGGAACTTTGTGAGGGGTGCAATGTGACATTGCTCTTAAAAGCAGTCGATATCAAGCTCATGCCGGTATTGGATTCTACCTCGTATGAAAAATGCACAGAGCAATTGTATAAAACAAACTAAAGGAGCTAATTATGGCTGTAATGATTACTGATTCTTGTATCAATTGTGATGCATGTGTTGATGAGTGTCCTGTAAGTGCAATCGCGAGTGAGGGTGATTCACCACGTACTGATTGGGAATTTACTTATGTAAAACCTGAAAAATGTATTGAGTGTGTCGGTCATGCGTCGACTCCAGCTTGTGCTGCGGCTTGTCCTACTGAGGGTTGTATCGTTTGGGATATGCCTTACACGGCTGAATACAATGATTACTATGTAAATAGTTCTGATTATGTTATAAGTGAGTCGAAAAAACGTGGTCTTCTTTCACCGGAAACTGCTCCACAAACTTTCCGTGATGATATCACCATTGCAGCGCGTGAAGCACGCGAAGCAGTAGCGGTTTAAAGGATATTGTGTGCTTATTGCGTTTGCTTCAACCGACGGTGTCACGGTAAATCAACATTTTGGATGGTCAAAGAGTTTTGAACTCTATCGAATTACCGAGCAATGTGCTGAATATATCAAAACATTGGACAGTTCACAAGACGATATTGAAGACGAACACGAAAAGCTCGCATATAAAATTAGTTCCATAAAAGAGGCAGATATACTTTATTGCTCTCAAATTGGTCCTACCGCTTCGAAAATGGTATTGGCATCCAAAATATATCCGATGCGCTCTGGAGAAAATGATCGAATCGATGAGACGATTGTAAAACTCCAAGAGTTGTTATTAGGCAATCCGCCACCGTGGTTACAAAGAATAGTACACACCACAAAAGACAAGGAGATTTAAACAATGTCTGTAATTATTGATGATACTTGCATCACTTGTGATGCGTGTTTACAACAATGTCCGGTTAATGCGATCATAGATGATACTGAAAGCCCGATGGGGAATAAGCGTTATTACGTTCAACCAGAGAAGTGTATCGAGTGTGTCGGTGTGTATGATGACCCTCAATGTGCGGCGATTTGTCCGAGTATCGGATGTATTACATGGGATATGCCCTTTACTAAAGAGTTTGATGCGCATTTCCTTAATGGTGAAATGTATAAACTGGGTGAGAAAAACGGTGTCCCTAAATCTCCTGCATTTCGAGAGAAAAAATATCGTAAAGATATCCCTAATGAGATGCGTGGAGTAGGGCATGTTGTCCAAGAAGAACCAAATGATCTCGAAGAAGTAGGGTGATGAACTCTTTTGCCTCTATCGCTGAAAAGCTCGATACGTTTGCACGTGATTGTGCCGTAACGGTTGCTCTTAAAATCAGTGATGATTCCTGCAAAATGGATGAGGATGGACGAGGGCTGTTTATGGCACTGTATGATGCGCTTCCCTCATATCAGAGTGAATTATTTGATGAGAGTATCCATACACTGATTCATGATGCACGTATCAAACCCACTGCTCAACTGTTTGCACAAATCAAAAAAGAGCGTGAACGCTCAATGGCAATCATTACCCAAGATCGTATGAAAGCTTTTAAATCATCTGTCCGAAACTCTTTACTCATCGCTAAACTTACCCAAAATAACTGAACTATAATTAATACTTCATTCTATTGTGAACTTTTATCACTCACATGTTAATTTTAATTAATTTATAATTAAGAAATATATTACTACTATTTAACAAGCTGAATCGTCATATATCAGTCTTATTTGAGTTATATTACGGTCATGCACTATCTCAAAAAAAGGTGATACTATGACGATTTTTAAACAGTTACTCGTGTTGGTGTCGGTTGCATTAATAGGACTTTTAGCTATTATGATAATGGCGATAGTGAAACTCGATACGGTCTATGAAGAGACCAATTATGGGAACGTCAACTCAATCCCCTCACTTTTAACCTTAAACGAAGCAGTTGATCAAATCGCAACGATGCGGGTAGTGGCATACAAATATCACGTAGAAGATAGAGCTGATCAAAAACAAAATAATGAAGAGCGGCTCTTAAAAGCAGAAGCTGATTTGGAAGCTGATTTTAAAAAATATGAAGCGCTTTTATCAAATGATAAAGATAAAGCGATGTTGCAAGCAGATCGTGATACGGCAAAAGCGTATGCTACTTTATTAAAAGAGATTATGGATTTGAGTAAAAATGGTCATGAAGCAGAAGCCAGAGCACTGTTACTCGAAAAACATAAAGAGACTGTCTCTAAACTCAATGATGCTATCGAAGCTCATTTAACCTATAACGCTGATTTGGCTAAAACGGAAGCTGAGCATGCAAAAGAGCATAAAAATTCTGCTGACACCATAATGATTATTCTTGGTCTACTCATTATAGTCATAACGATTGGTATGAGTACCTCGATTGTAAAAAGTATTATGAGTGGTGTAAATACAATTCATGATGGAATAAAACAGTTCGTCCAAGATAAAGAGTTAAAGTTCCGAATACACTATAATCAAAATAATGAGATAAAAGAGATTGTCAACAGTTTTAATTCTTTGGTTGAAACATTGGAAGTGACGATTGGAGATGCTAAACTCTCATCCAATGAAAATGCCTCAGTCTCTCATGAATTGAGCAGCACCAGTTTACATATTGGCAAAAATGCCGAAGAGAGTGCGAAGATAGTGAGCCAAACGATTGATGATATGAACACCATTAAATCATTTGTCGAAGAGACGGCACAAATGTCCGAAATAACCAAAAAAGAGATTATTAATGCCGGAGATAAATTAGAGCGTTCGAAAAATGAGATTCTTCATCTCCGTCAAGAGGTACAATCTGCAAGTGAAGCCGAATCAGCTTTAGCGGTTAAACTCGAAGAGATGAGTAAAGATGCCGAACAGGTAAAACAAATTCTGACTGTAATCTCCGATATTGCCGATCAAACTAATCTCTTAGCTCTCAATGCAGCTATCGAAGCCGCCCGTGCGGGTGAGCATGGACGTGGATTTGCCGTCGTTGCCGATGAAGTACGAAAACTGGCGGAACGTACTCAAAAATCTTTGTTTGATATCAATGCAACCATCAATATCATCGTCCAAGCTATCATGGATTCAGCTGATCAAATGGGGAAAAATGCTGAAAATATTTTACGACTTGTCGGAGTCTCCAGTAACGTAGAAACGATGATAATAGATACGAGCACTATTATGAGTTCAAGTGTCAACGCTGTATCTATGAGCGCGGTAAATTCGATAAAAACAGCTGATGATACCGGACGCATTGTTAAACTTGTGAACAATATCAATGATTTAACGACCCAAAATGCCCGTAGTGTGGAAGAGATTGCTTCCGCAGCAGAACATTTGTATCAATTAACTGAAGGTTTGAGCAGTAAACTAAATCAATTTCATTAAACAGTGGATCTTTTGGAATTGATGATGAACACGGTGTGCATCAAACCCGATTTAAAAGAGACAGTTTAGCCCTCTTTATATCACCTTGCTACTGCGAAATTTAGAAGAGTGGGCAAAGATGATAAGTCCGAAGAAGAGTGCGGAGATACCCCCTAAAATGAGTAGAAGCCACGTCTCATTCGGATCGACTTCGAGCAAAATGAGTTTACGGATGATAACAACAAACCCGATTTCGAGCAGGGTCAGAGCATACAAATAGCCGTTACGGATAAAGAGTGTACGGACGATTGCGAGTACGATCAGTGTAAACAACGCATCGGTTAAAATATTTTTCATATTCGCAAAATCGAGAGTACCGTGTTGTAGCGTTAATTCGATGAGCTTGGCAGAAAGACCGATAAGACAAGAGAAAAGATAGACGATCATAATAGCGATAAAAAATAGACGGAGAGCCTGAATACCTATTTGCATAAACGCTTCGATTTTATGTTCCCAAACGGGAATTAATTTTGATGGGGATTCAGTCGTATCAGCCATGCGGACTCTTTTATAAATATTTTTACGATTATAGTCGCATCTCACTTTAAAAACAGTATAGTACGGATTCGTAGTTCATCTATGAGCTTTATAAAGATTTCTCTAATCGTATTAGTTCTAAAAAAGCGACTTGTTTATCCCATAAATCAGACTCAGGAAAAGGACTCATCTCACCCGTTCTCACATACCCTCTCCGCTCATAATACTCAATCAACTCACTACGGTGGGTGATCACCTCCATGATGGCGGTATTAACGCCCCATTTGCGGATCGCTTCAGATTCGGCGTACGCTAACAGCTCTTTACCGATCCCCCCATCTTGTAGTGAAGGTTCAACGGCAAACAGTCCGAAATGGACGCTCTCATTTTCATAATGCGCATGGATGGTGGCGAAGACCCTATCCTCAGAGTGAGCGATCAGAATTAGAGAATCGAGGTCATTCAGCAGTTGGATCAATTCCGCCTCATCGATACGTTTTCCACTTAGTAAATCAGCCTCGGTTGTCCATCCTTCGCGGGAACTATCACCGCGAGCGGTGGTGTCGTTGTGGGTTGCGTGTCTAAAAATCATGATAGGATTGTAGCATATCGAGGGTTTTAAGAGCGAAAATAGTAATATAAGTTAATAGACATAATAAGGAAATAAATGAGAGAATCATTTAAAAGTAAAATTATTGAAGTTTGCAATAAAAAAATTGAGACAAAAGGTTCAAATGTAGGATTGTCCTTTTATGCTTTTTTTGCCAATAAAAATGATGATCCAGAGTTATTAATGGAAGTTGCACAGTGGTGGATTTTAACTAATAAATTAGACCATTTTGAAAAAGCTGTAAAAATTAAAAAGATGCTTGAATAGCATCATACATAACACGTATTTCTCTTTCTTTGCTCCTACTCTCTATCATCGCGATAGGAATGGTTGATGAGAGAGACTAGGAAGGTTCTGTCGTTGTGGATGGCGTGTCTAAAAAACATGAGAAGATTTTAGCATAGGATTAAGGGTAAAAGAGTATTATAAGACAACGAAAAATATCAAATTGATTATAATAAAAGGTATTGATTGAGTCATACTATATGTGAAATCGAAGCTTGTCAACTTGTAAAATTTGAAAATGAATGCAAATGTATTTTGCATTGTGATAAGTCAATTGTAAATGGTTGGATCTTATCTGAAACTAAACCTTTTGAAAAGAATAAGGTTAAGTCCAATGCTGATGAGGTTATGCTTTGGAATGAAGAAAAGATAAACTTGTTTTGGGAAACTTTATTTAAAGAAATCAAGAAAAAATTTTTTATGTGTATCAGAAAAAGAGGTGGAGGAACGAATGCTGAAGCAGTTCGTGTAATGGGAAATAGTAAAAAAACTGGGTTTTACTTAAACTTTCTCAAAATTCAATTTCCTCCACATAGAAAAAGTTTAGAAATATTCATAAAAGAAAATAATAAAATTATTATAAATAATTCATTTCAACTTTGTACATTTTATGACAACTGTATTGTCAATTTTTCAGATTTAGATATTATTAATAATCAATTGCAAATTTTTTTAAAAGATCAAAGTCAAAATAGACCGATTTCTTTTAGACACTGTGATTTCAAATATAATCTTATATTATTTAGACCAAATTCTATTGATGAAAAAATATCTATAGATGAATGCACTATTAATCAGTCAATTGAATTATGCAGTAATTTCAAAAGAATAATGATAGGCAATTCTAAAGCTGAAAATTTAATTATTAAAAGTTATGATGAAAAAGAAAAAGAGATTGACTTTTTATCAATTAATGATTTACTAATCACTGAGATAAAGATTTCTAAAATAACCATTAAAGATTCTATAATTGATAAAATAGTTTCAAATAATATTATTTTAGAACATTCGATTTTTGATAAGTTTGTGTTGAAAAATATTCAGACAGATAATTTATTATTATTAAATATAGATATGGTAGATGGTTCAAAAATTTTATTTGAAACAATCTTAACTAAATTATTAAAGATTGAGCAGTTATCTCAAAAAGCTAAATATATACAATTTCATAATATTGATATTTTAGAGAAATTTGAGTGTGAACGTGTAGACTTTAAAAATGCTTACTTTTATGATTTCAATATTTCAAAGTCAATAAAAAAGATTACAAAAACGTCATTTCTTGATTCTAATTTAAGTTCTGTTCAATGGGGTGATATTTTTGAAATTGAATCAACAAAAGATATGTTTAGACAATTAAAATTTGTAAATGATAAGCAAGGTAATTACATAGAAGCAAATAGTTTTTATTCGAAAGAAATGGAGTCTCATAAAAAGGAGATATTCAAAAAAAGCAATTGGTATTCTCCCTTATGGCAAGAAAAAATCATTTTTTTACTAAGTGAAAATATATCGAACTTTGGACAGAGCTGGTTTCTTGCTTTGTCATGGTTAATTCTTATAAATTTGTTTTTTTATACAATTGTATATCTTAATGCATCATTGACGTTAATCTTTTTTACTACAATGATATTTTCATATTATATTGGTACTTTATTAGTGAAAGCTATTAAATTTACAACTATAAAACATATCTCGACAATGATAGGGGTATTAATTTTTATTAGCTATCTCAACATTGGCAGCATACATAGTTTTACAGAGTTTATATCGATTAAAATGCCAAATGAATGTAGTATCGTATACAAAAAATATCTTCATTTTTGGTTTTTAAATAAAGTATTATCAAGCTTTATTTTATATTATTTGGTAATTGCGCTAAGAAGACAAACAATGAGATAGTTTTATCTCTTCTACTCTATTGCATTAGAACAGTGTGCTCTCACTTGGGAGAGTAAGAACGAGTTGACTTAGTTATTCTCAATCTTGAACGTATTAAAAATAATATCGGTCGCCAACATCCGCGTCGCATGATTTACTGCTTCGAGAATATCACTATCACTCCATCCCATCTCCCGCAACGTATCGAGATCATTTGCGCTAATAGCGTGGGCGTTGCGTATTGCTTTGATCGCGAGGTTGAGCATCGCTATTTCACGTTCAGAGAGATTTGCAGCATTCGGATCGTTTCGCATGGCGGTGACTTGCTCGAAGCTCCATCCTGCTAGATTTATCAACATCCCCGTATTGTAATCGATACAAAACTGGCACTCTTCGCCACTGGAAACCATGATACGAATAGCGGCGAGAAGCGGCATAGATAGAGTAGGGTGGTTCATGTAAAATTTGATGAAATCCATTTGCTGACGCAACAACTCAGGGCTAATACTGAAAAGTTTGGCATTGTTGCCGACACTCCCGCGCATCGTTTCGATGATTTTGTAGAGTTTCGCTAACTCACCTGTCGCTTCTGATGGTTCTATGGTTTGAATGAGTGGCATAAGAAATCCTTTTGGATGAATATTGACTGTTTGGTCAAGTTGTATTATAAAACTATTTGACCGAATAGTCAAGTAGTGTGTTATAATTTTGATAATAAAAACTGGATTCACCCTAAAGGGCACTTTGCCCGATCAAGTCGGGAATGACGGGTTCTGTCATCCTCGGGCTTGACCCGGGGATCCATCTTAAAAAGCTTATAGAAGAAGTCTGATGAAAGAAAATACACGACAGAGATTAATCGATGCTACCTATGAAGAGGTTTATTCGCACGGCTATCAAGGTGCGGCACTCGCTGATATACTCGCCAATGCGGGAGTACATAAGGGATCAATGTACCATTTTTTTCCGAACAAAAAAGAGATGGCACTCTCCGCGATAAAAGAGAAGATTGCACAGCGGTTCGCAACCCGTTATCAAGCGATAAAAGAATCAGACGGGTGTTATCTAGAACAGTTGTTTGCGATGCTACGTGATGGGAATATCCGAGATTTTAAACGGGGGTGTCCGCTCGCCAATCTCGTCCAAGAGATGTCCAATATCGATGAGGATTTTGATCGTACCCTCAAAGTGATCTATGCCCAGTTTCGCAAAGTGTTTAAATCGATTTACGATGCGGCGGTAAAAGAGGGTGAGATGCGGGAGTGCGATACACGTCAACTCGCCCTTTTTTCGGTGGCATTGCTGGAAGGGGCGATCCTTTCGGCAAAGGCTTCGGGGGATTCGCAGGATTATTTTGATTCGGTAGAGATGTTGATCACTTATATTGAGAGTTACAAAAGAGCAAATCAATGAAAAAAGATTCGCCTACTCTCTATTTTATCGGCATGATCGTAGCCATGCTCCTATGGGGGGTGGCGTGGACGGCTGGTAAGGTAGCAGCGCATCACTCCAGTGCCGAGATAGCTGCTTTTTGGCGTTATGCAATCTCTCTAATGTCGATTATTCCGCTGATCTGGTTTATGAAATCACCTTTGCGTTCAGATAAACGTGGTGTGATCTATATGATTACTGCGGGTTTACTCACGTCGGTATTTAACTATTTTTTCTTTGTCGGATTGTTGCACGGTCAGGCGGGATACGGCGGAACGCTCGTTACGTCACTCTCTCCCATCATCACCTATGCGCTCTCCATCGCATTGCTGGGTCTGAATGTATCGACTAAAGAGATCATCGCGCTAGCCGTTGGGATGGTTGGGGCTTTAGTCCTCCTCCAAGTTCCGACGCAGGGGTGGGCGTTTTGGAAACTCGATAATATCTATTTCGTTGCGGCGGCCTTGGTGTGGGCGTTGGTGACGATCGTATCTCAAAAAGCCTCTAAACACACCACCCCGATGCTCTATACGACGGTTGTATTTGCCGTTGCGATGAGTTCCAATCTCATTTTCGCCTTGCCGTATGAACCGTTTGCATTTTCCAAATACGACATGACGTTTTGGTGGACGATCATCTTTATCGGGATTTTCCCCGGCACTCTCAGTACAGCTCTCTTTTTTGCTTCTGCGGGCAAGGTTGGGGCGCATCGGACAGGGGCATTTATGTTTATCGTCCCTATTGGAGCGATAGCTTCAAGTATGATTGTTTACGGTGAGAGTATAGAAATCTCGACGCTTATCGGGTGTGCATTGGCGTTTGCGGCGGTTGTAATATTTAATATGAAGAAATAATTTTTCTGTTTCTTTAAAAATAGTATTTAAATCCAACAGAGAGCGTCTCATTTTTCGTTTCACTATCGGGTTCATAATACCCGTTTATAGCATTTGAAGCACTAATGTTCCAAAATTCATAATTATAAATAGCAAAAGCACTCCACGAATGATTAAATTTGTATTCAAACGGAACGGAGAGTGTGTAACCATATACATTCTGAAGGTGATAGGTGTTTCCGTACCAATTATCATACATTTGGGCATCAAATGCCATTTTATAGCTGGTTTCGAATCCCAGATCGATATTACTAGATAATCGTGTGTGAAATCCGATCCCTATAGTAGCGTATTGCCATTCGTATAGCTCATCATAACCTGACACTGTTGAAGTGCTTTTTATTTCTCTAAGCCATGCACGGTACCCGAGGCCAAAATGGTATGGGATATAGGTGTTTTCATCAATAAATTGGGTGAATTTATAACCATAAGAGGTGTCAAAAATAGAGTTTTGAGTTGTTGTTGTATGGCTACCGTAGGTGGAGTTTGTATGTGTTCCTCCGATATAGTTTGTATTACCGTATGCGTAACTGGTGTTAGCATAAAATCCATTGTAACGTGGATCGAGTGAAAAACTAAAACCGGTTATCTCTCCGAAATTATTAGTTTCCGTATCAAGTAGAGTATTATTGGTGCTTCTTTCAGCATAATCAAAACGGGTAGTATCTGTACTCATAGAGAGTGCAGAGTCGAATGAATAAAGGGCGGTTGAGCCTAATAATAAAACAAAAAAAGCAAATTTGACCATAATCTCTCCAAATATTGAGTGCTATTGCTAACAACTTTAACTATTCAAAATAATTTTAAAACAGTTCAATCCTGAATTATACTGATATTTGAGTTTAAATCCATGCTTGTTGAGGATAGAATTGGTAATATAAAGTCCCAATCCCAATCCGTTTACAGAACTCTCATATGTACGGTTAAACGGTTTTGAAAAAAGATGATTGGCATCACTTAGAGGTTCACCGACACTGCATATTTCGATAGAATGGGACAAAATAATAAGTGTTGGTGTCTCATCAGAATATTTAAACGCATTATCGATGAGATTTTTTAATGCAATTGCAAAAAGTTCAAAATCAGCATTGATTATTAAAATAGAATCTTCACCTTTGATTGTTATGCTCTTTTTATCACACAGTAAAATATCGCACGCATGGTCGAGAATATCGACAAATCGGTATTCTTGAAGATTTAATTTCCATTCCCCGCTACTAAATTGTTCCATTTTTGAAAACTCATCCAAGTGATAATTCATACGTGAAAAAATTTGTATCAGCCTCTCTCGCTCTATCGATTCATTAAGGCAATCAGCAGTGAGAGAGCCTTTCATAATCGGTGTTTTAAGCTCATGCAATATATTGCGGAGAAAGAGGCTTCGAGCTTCTTTCAGAGCTGCTATTTTTTCCAAAACTTGATTAAATTCTGAGGTGATTTGGGATATCTCATCCTTACTTTTTATAGGAACATTGAGCTTGGTATCCCCCTCTTGAAAATGTATGATTGCCTCTTTCAGACGATGTAGTGGGGAAAGTTTTTTTAAAAGAAAACCATAAAAGGCTAATATTAGTAAATCAATAGTGATAAAAACAATCCAAATAGGGAATAATGCGGATGATTTTAAGCTAACTGAGAGTGGTGGTGGCGGTGGTGGAGCAAATATGGGAAAAGGTTTATGATCGAGTAGCATCCTCTCTTGTGGCTCAAAATGAAACCGGTGGTGTTGTTGGATTTCGTACTCTCTCGCAAAATGTTCCAGTGCAATCCAAAAAAGTCCATTAATCAGGAGAAAAATCAGGACAAAAAAGAGGGAAATAAGGGTTAAAATAGAGTGTTTATTGATTGACAAATTTATATCCTACCCCGCGTACTGAGACAATATAACGAGGATTTTTAGTATCATCGCCAATCTTTTGGCGGATTCGTCCCATAATAACATCGATACTTTTGAGACTGCTTTCGTATTTGATAGAACCGATATTCATTAAAAGCTCTTCACGTGAGATGGCAAATCGCTCTTTTTTAATCATGTAGGAAACTATGTCGTATTCGGCTTGGGTAAGACGTAAGGGTATACCATGGCGTGTTATCTCATGGTGTTCATCACTCACCTCAAAGGCAACGGCTGATTTTTGCATTGCGGGTTGGAGCCTTCTTAAAATCGCATCAATTCTAAAAACAAGCTCTTGAGGATCGTAAGGTTTTGGTAGATAATCGTCTGCTCCGCGTGAAAACCCCATCATTTTATCCCGTATATCCGAACGGGCTGAAGAGATGATGATGGGAATAGGGCTCTCTTGGCGTATCAGACGGCATATCTCGATACCATCCATTTGGGGGAGTGAGAGATCGAGTACTAGCAGATCAAATGAATCCGTTTGAAAAAGACTTAATCCATCCAGCGGTGTCGGTGCAATCGTAACGTCGATATTATCTCGATAGAGACGTGTTTTTAATAATTGTGCGAGTTCAATATCATCTTCAATCATCAGTACATTTATCATAAAGTGATTATATCGATGCAAAAGTAACAAGTAAGTAACACGCCCAACAAGGGCATGCAATATTACGCACTAACACTGAGTAAAGATGTCGTTGATGCAGAGGTATTGTTACTACCGTAATAGGAAAGAATTTTTTGTAGCCAATCATTATTGATTTGATTGCTTGTTGTATCGGTTGAAGCAGTTGTTGAACTGTTCGATGTTGAATCTGTGTTTTTAGAATCACTAAAGAGTGCAGATAACTCATCCATACTGATAGTACCGTCTTGATTCGTGTCCAAAGAGGAGAAAATCTCACTCAAAGATGAACTGCTCGAACTATCAGAGGATGTTGAGGATGAGTCACTCGGTGGTGGAGGTGGAGGCATTCCTCCTGGTGGCGGCGGTGGCATTGCACCATCTTGACCTTGCGGCGGTTTCATATTTTTAAGTGCACTCAAAAACTCATCCGTACTTAAACTTCCATCACTGTTAGAATCCAACGTATTGAAGGTATCGGTTGCTGATGTACTATTAGAAGTAGATGAATTGGTAGAGGAGGTTGAATTGGAGGTCAGTGCTTGCGCAGCGGCACTGAATTCTGTTGCATCAACACTACCGTTTTTATCCGTATCTAAAGAACTCAACAGCTGTTGAGCCAAATCTTCAAAACTCGGTTTAGAGGCTTTTTGTGACGAAGATACCCCGGAAGAACTGTAAGACGAATATGCACTACTGTAGTTAGAACTAACTGTCATGGTAGGCTCCTTGTCGGGTGTAGCAAGAAAAATATCTTACTCACCCAAAATAGTAAGCCCTTTAGAGTAACTAATGGGTAACATTATGGTTAACGAATAACGTCATAATCGGCAGGAATAATTGCTTTAAAACGGGATGACTCGATAGGTTGATTTTGGATTGGATTAATAAATTTGATGCTCACTTGATTTTCATAATTATCGCTATAGCTAATGGCACTGAGAAGATCTCCGTTAAAATCAATAAAATAAGTTTGTCCGTTAACTGTAGCGCTATAGCGTGAGGCATTTAATGGTTTGGCTTTTTTGATGATTTGTAAAAAATCGATCTCATCTCCAAGATTTTTGAGGGTAGCTTGCTCAAGTTTCGGTTCTAGTAATGTTAGACGAGAGCCGTTAATATAAACACTTTTTTGAATCGGTTTACTGTAAACCCAGAGGGCATTTTGGGGAGTTGCTGCCCATATTTCGCCGTGATAGAGTATTTTCTTTTTAGTATCATCAATGATTGTTTGAGAAAATGTGGCGTGAAAAGAGGTAATATCTTTGGGTGCTGCAAAAAGAGAGATGGTAGATAAAAAAGCTACGAGTAGAAGTCGCATATGGTTCCTTATTTTCAATATAGGTATTGTATCCAATCATCGTTAACCAAAACAATAGCTTTCCTATGGTAAAATCAGCGACTTTTTAAACATAACAGTATGAAGGCTATCAATGCTCCAATCGCTCGTCGGAAAAATATTCGGAACTCAAAACGATCGTGAAATTAAAAAATATCTTAAACGTGTAGCACTTATCAATGCTCGTGAAGCCCATTTCTCCTCACTGAGTGACGAGGCTCTTCAAGAGGCATTTGAATCACTTAAAGCATCTGTCCGTTCTGGGGCAAAATCTCTTAACGATGTATTGGTCGATTCGTTTGCCATTACCCGTGAAGCGAGCAAACGTGTTTTAGGGATGCGCCATTTTGATGTACAACTTATCGGTGGTATGGTACTGCATGAGGGGCGAATCTCTGAGATGAAAACAGGGGAGGGGAAAACTCTCGTCGCAACGTTAGCGGTTACCCTCAATGCAATGAGTGACAAAGGAGTTCATGTCGTTACGGTTAATGATTATCTCGCATCACGTGATGGTGAGCAAATGTCGGCGCTTTATGCCTTTTTAGGATATTCAACCGGTGTTATTTTGGAGGGGGAATACAATCCAGCCAATAAACGGATTCAGTACGGATGCGATATTACCTACGGGACCAATAACGAATTTGGATTTGACTACCTCCGCGACAATATGAGTTACTCTAAAGAGAATATGGTACAACGAGGTCATTCGTTTGTTATCGTCGATGAAGTGGACTCGATTTTAATCGATGAAGCACGTACCCCTCTTATCATTTCAGGACCAACCAACCGTACATTAGAGAACTACACGCGCGCTGATGCTGTTGCCAAAGCGTTGATTAGAGATGAACATTTTACCGTGGATGAAAAAGATCGTCTCATTTTGATTACCGAGGAGGGGATTATCCGAGCTGAAGAGCTTTTTGGTGTAGGGAATATCTACAGTGTTGAAAACTCTTCGCTCTCACACCATCTCGATCAAGCGCTCAAAGCAAACTATATCTTTGAAGTGGATGTCGATTATGTACTCCGTGATAATCAAGTGGTCATCGTCGATGAGTTTACCGGACGTCTCTCCGAGGGGCGTCGCTATTCAGAAGGGTTGCACCAAGCGTTGGAAGCCAAAGAGGGTGTTATCATTAAAGAAGAGACCCAAACTCTTGCCGATATTACCTTCCAAAACTATTTTCGACTCTACGACAAAATCGCAGGTATGACAGGGACGGCACAAACCGAAGCGACTGAATTTGCCCAAATTTATAACCTCGATGTTGTCTCTATCCCGACAAATGTTATGGTTATCCGTCAAGATTTGAACGATTTGATTTATAAGACTGAAGCAGAAAAGTTTGCTGCTGTTATCGCCAAAGTAAAAGAACTTACCGCTAAAGGGCAACCGATTCTCATCGGAACCGCTTCTATCGAAAAATCGGAAAAATTGCATCAACTTATCAAGGCGGAAAGAATTCCCCATACCGTTTTGAATGCAAAAAATCATACCCAAGAGTCCGAAATCATTAAAGGTGCAGGAGCCAAAGGTGCAGTTACTATCGCAACCAACATGGCAGGACGTGGGGTAGATATCAAAGTAAGTGATGAGATTAAAGATCTCGGTGGACTCTATATCATCGGAACGGAACGGCATGAAAACCGTCGTATCGATAATCAGCTTCGCGGGCGTTCAGGACGTCAAGGTGATCCGGGGATTAGTCAGTTTTATCTCTCTTTAGAAGATAACCTCTTGCGTATTTTTGGTTCGGATAAGATTAAAGCGATTATGGAGCGTTTGGGTGTTGAGGATGGTGAATACATCGAATCGGCAATGGTCACCCGCGCTGTTGAAAAAGCGCAGAAAAAAGTGGAAAATATGCATTTCGAAGGGCGAAAGCATATCGTGGAATACGATGATGTTGCGAACGAACAACGTAAAATCGTTTATAAATTTCGTGGTGAGTTGCTCGACCCTGAATACGATATATCCTCTAAAATTGATGCAATTCGTCACGAGTATGCAGCCCATATTATCAGTGAATGTGGTATTTATGAGGGGATGAATCATGAAGAGATGGATGTTGGACTCCTTCAAAAACGTATTATAGAAGAGGTTAATATCGAGATTGATTTTGAATTTTCAAATGAGTTCTCTTACGAGCTTCTACTCAACCGTGTTAACGGTGCATTAAAAGAGAACTATGATGAGAAGATGTCTCCTCTTGATGCCCAAACACGTTCAGCAATTGAGCGTGAAATCTATCTCAAAACTCTTGATACCGCGTGGCGTGAACATTTATATCAAATGGATAGCATGAAAACCGGAATCCGTCTTCGTGCCTATAACCAAAAAGATCCTTTGGTTGAGTACAAAAAAGAGAGTTATAACCTCTTTACCGAGCTTGTAGGTGCAATCAAGTTTGATACTACCAAAATGCTCCATATTATCCAATTTAGAATGGAAGATCCTGCCGAAGAGGCAGAAGCATTAGCACATCAAATGGAACTTCAAAAACGCCAAGAAGAGCTTCAAATGTCTCTTAGCGGTGCCCCTTCTGAGTTAGAGACTACAAAAGTTTCCCGTAATGACGATTGCCCTTGCGGGAGCGGTTTAAAATATAAAAACTGCTGTGGTAAATCGGGACCTAAAAAAGGGGTTTTTGCTTCTTGAATATCGTAAGTTACCTCGTTAAACGTTTTTTGCGCTTTGACAAAGAACAACCCTTTATTTTCCTCTCTGCACTCCTTGCATTCTCCGGAATCGCACTTGGAGTAATGGTTCTTATCATCGCAATGGCGTTAATGAACGGTTTTGACAACGAGTTCAAGAAAAAACTCACCGTCATGAACTATCCCCTCACCATCCAACCCAAATTTTTCGGCTCTGTCGATAAGACATTAGTTGAATCACTCGAAAAACAATTCCCCAATCTCGCATTTAGCCCCTATATTAATTCCTCTGTATTGAGCCGTCATGAGTCGATGATGGAGGGAGGATATATTTTTGGAGTTGATTTTGCTCGGGAAGCGAAAGTAAATTCTATTGTTGCACGTGGGCTTAAAAAGCACGTTCCTCAAGGGTTTGAAGTGATGGTCGGTAAAATGCTTATCGAAGAGTATGCGCTTGCGCAGGATGAAAAATTGACCTATATTTTTACTCAAATGGAACCGGGTGGACTAGCAGTTACCCCTAAAATCAAACGGTTTCGTGCGGTTAGTATGTTTGATTCAGGTCTCAGTGCTTATGATAAAGGGTTTACCTATACTTCCCTCGACTCGTTACAACGAATACTCAATATCCCGCCAAACCTATATGACGGTATGCATATCTATTCCCCTAATCCCGAAGAGGATATCCACAAAGTTGCCGCCGTTTTACCCGATAGTGTCTCTATACGGGGATGGTGGGAGGATAACGGAAATTTCTTCGCCGCACTCAAAATGGAGAAAATGTCCCTCTTTATCGTCTTGATGCTTATCATCCTCATTGCCGCAATCAATATCATCTCATCGCTTTTGATGACCGTTATGAACCGCCGAAGCGAAATCGCCCTCCTTATTTCTTTGGGTGCTTCGAAACAAGAGGTTAAAAAAATCTTTTTGATTCTCGGAATCGTGATTGGAATTTTAGGGATTGCTACTGGGGCACTTTTAGGCTTTATAGGGATATGGATATTAGGAACTTTTGATATTATCTCTCTTCCTGCCGATGTCTATCCCACTTCAACACTTCCGCTTGATTTAAAGGTAAGCGATTTTTTCTCTATTATTAGCGGTGCTTTCGTTATTGTATTGCTCTCTGCATGGTATCCAGCTAAAAAAGCTTCTGAAGTGGACGTTTTAACCGTTTTACGGAATGAGTAGAATTGTCACCCTCTCCGTCATTCCGTGCCACGACACGGAATCTATCCCCCCACTTTTATCCCTACTAAAGCCAAAAATAACTATTATAATTTAACAAATAAAAATAGATGGTAATTTTGAAAAATATCTCCCGTTATTCCCAATATGATTAGGAATCCAGTTATACAAAATAGTAAAAAATCTAAAAGAAAAGTAGCTTAAATGGAGCAAATAACCATAGGGATGAATACCCGCGAAGCAAGTTTTGATTGTGGGAAAACAACCAGCAAAGTTGTGAAGATTAGTTATAGGAATCACCCCTATATTCTATATCTTGACCCCTATATCTATATCTCTTAGGTATGCATTCGCAACAAGGACGTTGGAAACGAGGAAAAAAACAGCAGTAGATCATGTAAATGATTTTTTTGATGGATTTATTGATATTGACAATAAAAAGTTTGTCGAAATCGATACCAAAAATGTCAAATGCGAGCTTAACGAAGACAGCGATTAAAAAAGGAGAAAACAATGGATAAAACAGTAATGGCAAGCATATTATTATTTATGTCTCTTGCTGCCTATGGCAACGAGGCAGAAAAATATCATGGGATGGTTTTTTCAGACTGGGAATCACCAACTGAATATAAATATCTTGGTGGAGGATGTATTGGCAGAGAGATGGGTTTGTCTGAGGCTAATAATTGTGCATTTAGTATATCAGATGCGGAAATAACTACTAGGGCAACTAAAAAAATTAAGGTATTGTTTCTACAAAGCAATACTGGTGAAAAGAAGACAGTAACTTCCCCTTTTAACGGGAAATTGACCGATTCCCCTATTTGGAAAATCGAAGACAGTATTGAGCTGTCTCCAAAAGAAGAGCATCTTGATACCGAACTATGCGTTTCATCCGAATATCCGAATACAAAAATAGTCTGTTCAGGCAAATGGAACTGGCGTAAAAAGCCATCGGGATGGGGCTATATGAAACCCATCAAAAAAGCATGGCGTATTGATATTGACAATAAAAAGTTTATCGAAATCGATACTAAAAATGTCAAATGTGAACTTAACGAAGATCGAAATTAAAAAGAGGAGAATACAATGAATAAAAACTGTCAAGAAAGTGTCAAGAGACTCCTCATGACAAATTGACACCTTTCTCCTAATATTTGAACATCAAATATAGGAGGCAGGTTATGAAATACCTCGCATTTGCATTTCTCTTCTCTACGTCGCTGATGGCGGCATCACCCGAAGTGGTTCAGTATATGAATGAACTTTCCAAAACGGCGAAAGTCGAAAATAGCTCTTTTAACGGATTTGATGCTGCTAGAGGTAAAGATATTTTTACTTCGACCCATACGGGTAAACAAGGCAAGCCGATGGCATGTACCAGTTGTCATACTACTAATCTTACCAATTCAGGAAAAAATGCCTTGACTGGCAAGGTGATCGATCCACTCTCTCCGCGTACCAATCCACAGCGTCTTACCAGTACCAAAGATGTTACCAAATGGTTGAAACGTAATTTTATGGATGTTTATGCCCGTGAAGGCACTGCACAAGAAAAAGGTGATGTCCTCACCTATATCATGAAAAACTAATCTAAAGGAAAAACAATGAAAACGCTATTAAACCTCTCACTAGCTGCAATGATTTTAACAGGTGGAGCATTTTTGTATGCTGACGATGAACGTGAAGAGCATGAGCATCATCGCTCTAGTATGGTTGCACAGCCGGTAACGCCACAGGAAAAATCAACGGTTGCGTTGTACACCAAAGAGTGTGGAGCATGTCACATGGCGTATCAACCACAATTTTTACCGAAACGCTCGTGGGAAAAAACTATGAAGATGTTGGATAACCATTTCGGCAGTGATGCTACACTTGATCCACAGGATCACAAAACCATCCAAAATTATTTAGTTTCACATGCCTCAAAAAATGATCAAATGAGCGATATAAAAGGCAATATTGCCCTCCGTATCTCAGAAACTCCCTATTTTATTCGTGAACATCGTGAAGTATCTAAAAAAATGGTAACACAACCTGCAGTAAAAAGTTTCGCGAACTGTAATGCATGTCATACCCAAGCGACAAACGGCAGCTATCGTGAACGTGAAGTTCGTATTCCAAATTATGCACACTGGGAAGAATAATTCTGTCTTATCTAGTGCCATAGCGGCAAGCATAGCTGAAGGGATTATTTCCTTTGGCGTTCTAAAATCGTAGGAGATTATTATGAAACGGGTATATGTCTGGACACTTCCAACACGGTTATTTCACTGGCTGTTTGTATCGCTGATAGTGGGGAGTTGGATTGCTTCAGAGGAAAATAGATGGCTCTCGCCACACGTGGCGATGGGGTATGCAGTCGGCGTATTGGTAGTATTTCGTATCGTTTGGGGGATTATGGGTCCTCAGTATTCCCGTTTCGGTGATTTTAATCTTCGAGTAGGTCCATTAAAAGAGTATCTTTTAAGCATCTTACATCCGACACGACATTACATCGGACACAATCCGGCAGCAAGTTTTGTGATGGTTGCTATGTTGATAACGGTTGTTCTTGTGGTACTGAGTGGAATGCTCACCTATGGAATTCAAGAAAATCGCGGTCTATTAGCATTTTTACATGATGATTATTTTCACAACATGAAAGTATTTAAAGAGGTACACGAATTTTTCGTCAATCTCTTATTAGTTTTAATCGCCTCGCATGTTGGTGGCGTGTTGGTCGATAGATTTTTGCACAAAGCAGACGGTACGCTCACTTCTATTATCGATGGACATAAAAATATGGAAGGAGAAGATGCCGTTTTGTCATTGTTACAAAAAATAATAGCGACATTGGGTATTGGCGGAGCAATAGCACTGCTTATTTATGCCCTGAGTGTACAAAATAACCCAATAACTGTAGGATATAACAAAAAGATAGATTACGCCAATGAGAACCCTGTTTTTGTCAAAGAGTGTGGGTCATGCCATACTTTGTATCCCCCGGCGCTTCTTCCTAAAGAGTCTTGGAAAAAACTCATGGGAGATTTGCCGAACCATTTCGGCGATGATGCGTCATTAGAGCCGAGTGATCATCAAACAATCTTAGCGTATCTTTTGGAACATTCAGCAGAAACATCAACTCAGGAGATGTCCGTTAAAATGATGAAGTCACTTGATAAACCTGATATCATAGCTATTACACAAACACCGTTTTGGAAACGGACACACAGAGAGATACCAGAGGATATTTTCAAGAGCGATAAAGTAAAAAGCCGTGCGAATTGTAAAGCCTGCCATAGTGATGTAGAGCAGGGTACAATCGAAGATAACGCGATAAAAGCACTCTAAAGAGAGGTTATGATGAAATGGATTATTGTTTTAGTGATGGTGATTTCACTCTCTGCCTTTGGCGATGACGACCACCATTTTCCGATGGATTTACACGATTTAGGATTGACAAAGCAGCAGCACCATACCGTCGAAGAGGCAATGAAAGAGTATCAATACTCAAATCGTCGTTACCATCAACAAAAAGAGAAAACTCAAGAAGAGCTTAATGCTCTCTTTTTAAGTCCCTCATTTGATGCAGAAGCTTTTCGAACCAAAAATTTAGAGATGGAGAAAGCTTCGATAAATATCCGTATCCGATTGTTTGAACGGCTTCACGCTATTTTTACACCTGAGCAAAAACGGCGTTTTACTAATCATTTAGAGGAGTGGGACAGTGAGTAAAAAAGTACTTTTGATCGAAGATGATCTTCCTCTTCAAGAGTTGATTAGCTCATTTTTAAAATCGTATGGTTTTGAAACACACGGATATGATGATCCAAAAAAAGCACTTGAGTGCTTATTGGAAAAAAAAGAATCATTTGACATCGTTGTTTTAGATCTTATGCTCCCCGGAATGGATGGATTTGATGTTGCCAAGTTGATTAAAAACCACCTCGACATCCCAATCATCATCTCCTCCGCACGAACCGATATCGGTAATAAAATCTACGGCTACGATTTGGGTGCCGATGATTATCTTGATAAGCCGTATGAACCACGTGAACTTGTTCTTCGGATAGAGGCTGTATTGCGTCGTTATGGACGCAAAGATGGGCTGGTTGTATCCGATTTTACGATAGATGAATCGGCTAAATCGGTCATGATAGAGGGATACCCGATTGAATTAACACGAGTAGAGTTCGATATATTTTTACTTTTGGTAAAAAATCGAGGTAAAAATCTTTCACGCGATCAGATTATAGGCTCATTGGGACTCTCCGATGAGACCAAACACCGTACCATCGATACCCATATCAGCAACATACGCCTCAAAATCGGTGATGATGCCAAAGAATCCCGCTACATCAAATCGGTGTGGGGAATCGGTTATAAGTTTACGGGATAAATGATGTCAATTTTTACCAAAATCACTGTTTTGTTTCTCATCAGTTTGACACTTATGGTTGGTATCGGATATAAAATCGATACCATCAATACTGAAAAATACGAATCAATTGTTCAGCAAAAATATCTCCTTGACGGACGTAAAATATTTGGATGGATGAGTACATCGAGCGCAGATGAGCTCAAAGATAAATTTAGGACACTAAATCTTGTCACAATAGCACCTATGCCATCAAGTCAGATTATTATGAGCCAATCTCATACTTTTGGTGTGTTTGAGATTTTAAAAGATAAAGAGATAGGGTATATCCTCCATATTCGCTATTTTGATGACAATATTTATCTATTGGATACAACACTCAAAGAGGGATTGAGAGAGGGGTGGATACTCAATGCTTTGGTGGCAGCCGATATTGTTGTTTTAGCCATCATTTTTATGGTTATATTGCGGATGTTAGCCCCTTTGCGCTCATTGACTGGGAGTATGCGTCGATTTGCACACGGTGAGTATCATAGCCGTAGTAACCTAAACTCGCATGATGAAATAGGGGAAGTGGCACGGAGTTACAATGAGATGGCTCAAACCATCGAAAACATGATTCGATCTCGCGAAGAGCTGCTGCGTGATGTCGGACATGAGTTGCGTACACCCATTGCACGAGGAATGTTTGCATTAGAAGAGCTCAACGATTCGAGTGCACGAGAGACGTTGAAACATTCGTTTAAAGAGTTGGATCAATTAACGCAGGAACTTTTAGAGATAGAAAAACTCCAAGCGACCGATACAATCAAATCAGAAAGTTTTAGTGCTGAAACACTGGTAGTAGAAGCGCTTTCAAAACTCTTTCTATCGGATGAATCCAATATATTAGTTAATATTAAAGATAATTTTACCCTTAATGGGGATTTGCAGTATCTTTCGTTGGCACTAAAAAATCTCCTTGATAATGCACTGAAGTATAGCGATCAACTTCCGATTCGATTAGAGGTTGTCACGAATAGGATTAGCGTTTTTAATCATGGAAAAGCGCTGGAAAAAGAGTTTAGCCATTTATTAACCCCTTTTACCCGTGAGGAGGGGTCACGCACAACCCAAGGATTTGGTTTAGGACTCAATATCGTTAGTAAAATCATTGCGAAACACCATTTTGCGCTGACATACGATTATAATAGTGGAGAACATTGTCTCTCTATTATTGTAAAATAAAAAATTAAATTGAAAAGAGTACTATGACACCACTTATGGCTATGTTTATCCCCGCCCTTGTTGCCTCATTAGGAGGTTTGTTAGCCGTCTATTGGAGCCCGTCACACCAAACGCGTAGTTTGATTCAACATTTTGCGGCGGGAGTTGTTTTAGCAGCGTTAGCTGTGGAAGTTTTACCTGAAATCGGTCGTGAACACGCTCCTGCATGGATCCTTATAGCCTCATTCACTTTTGGTGGATTAATGATGTATATCATGAAACTGTGGAGTATGCGTTTAGAAGAGAAGACGGAGCATTTGGGAGATAATGCTTTTAACTATGGATTGATTGCGGCTACGTTTATCGATGTAGCGGTGGATGGTTTTATCATCGGTGCAGGATTCGCCGCCGGAGGAAATACAGGTCTAATTTTAGCACTTGGGTTATCGGTGGAATTACTCTTTTTAGGGCTCTCTCTTGTCTCTAATACTATCAAAGGGTGGCGTGTTGTTTTTATGAGCGTTGCATTAGCAGGAGTAGTTTTAACCTGTACTCTCTTAGGAAATTATCTACTATCAGGGGCATCATCAAGCCTCATTAGTGGTATCTTAGCTTTTGGTGTAGCGGCATTGCTTTATCTCGTGACCGATGAGCTGTTGGTAGAAGCGCATACGATAGAGGAAAAACCCTCATCGACACTTTGGCTCTTCTCAGGATTTTTAGTATTTTGGAGTATTCAGCTTTTTAGCGGGGTATAAGTGAGTAGTTTATTTCTTCTTCTCATCGGGTATCATCCATAAAAACGGATAGGTAATGGTCCGTTTTAGGATATTAAACGGTGCACTTACAATTTCTTTGGCGATACCTGTTTCAACGATTGGGTCACTGAGTTTCCCTTTTAAGTTGAGAGTGGTGCTGATAGAACCGTCATCTCCGAGCAAAATATACCCAACCACTGGGACTTTACCTAATGCTGAACCCAAATCAGATTTCAGGGTTAGTGTGCCATTTAACGTATCATCTTTTATGTTGGCTTCTCCTGATCCATCTATTTTGAGTTCAGGGGAGTTGAGAACATAGTTATCAATATTAAAAATATGATTTTGATAGGTAAAATGGGCATAAGTATCTTTGACACGTAGCCCTTTAGTGCTGTAGTTTGGTAGTGAAAAGGTGGTTAATGAGGGGATTGTATTAATAAAAGATAGGACATTGTTGAGCACTTTATACTCTTTTAGGATAACATCATCTATCCGCATTATTCCCTCAAATTTATCTGTTTTTCCGGAGAGTTTAAAAGATAAATTTCCCCCGTCAAAATCACTAAAGGCAAAAATATTTTCCATAAAATGGTCACCGAAATTAGCCCCTTCAGCATAAAAGAGTGAATCTTTCATGGTGATATCGGCTCCACCGATGCCATGCGTTATACGAGCATCAAGTTCATTATTGCTATTGAGTGTTGCATCGATAGTATCGATTAAAATTTTTCGATTTTCCATCAGATAGAGGTAAAGATTATTACCGTTAAGATGAATGGCTTTAGAGCTCGTACCTGAGATTTTATTACTTCCGCTTTTACGATCTGAAAGCCATCGTAAAAGTTCACGTCCATTGATTCCCATGTTGTTCGCACGGATATGAAGCGTATCATCATTCATAATAGTAACTCTGTCGTTGAGACGGATAGTGGTTTTGTCGTTAAAAAAAGATCCTCCGAAACGGTAAGTAGAGAGCGACTTACCATTAACCATCATAAGAGAATAGGGGTACTCTACCACACCGTCAAATGTAAGCCGTTTGGTTGTGGGGGAATATACCAATATGATTTTGCCATTATTGATATCATAGTAAGAGAGGAGAGGGGAGTTTTTACTTAAAAACGAGATATCGGCAATCTCTATATTCCAGCCAAGATTATTATTACTAACATCGATTCCTAATGTTTTCGAGTGGAATTTTAACTCCTCTTTTGAAGCATCGATAAGTAAATTTTGGGGGTGAGAAGTATCGATATAACGGCTAATATTGGGATTTATAGCCTCTATATTGGAAAGCTGTAATGTTCCTTGTTCTGTTTTTGTTGAATATTCTCCTTGCAATATCCCTTTAAATTGGTCTTTGAGAAGAATATTTATATTATTAAATATAAAAGATGAGTCTTTATAAAGTACACTAGATGGGGAGAATGAAATAGCCTGTCCGCCAATCTCCCAAAGTGAAGATGAGGGTGTGCTCAGCACTATATCGTTTGATTGAGGATTGATATGGATTACACTCTCTTTTGAGAGTAAAGAGAGGTTATTGATGTTTAACGTATCAAGATGCAGTGCGAGAGAATAGCTATCGGTAGATATTGTTCCCGAAAGATATCCAGAACATTTATCCGGAATAGTCAAAGGGAGTTTGGAGATTAGCATCTCTCCTTTTTTATAATCGATCGGTATCAGTAGCGAATCAGAATGGAGTTTTTCACCATAAAGGCTCCACTCAGCAGATGATATCTCTACTGTATCTTGTATAGGACGGATTAAATAGGTAATTTTGGGAGGGTTAGATGATGTTAGGAGGGATAGGTGGCTTGAATTTCCGCTTGGAGCACAAAAGTAGGGGAGAACAATAACCTCTCCATCCCCTTTTGATCCATCAAAATTCCCATTCACTTTTGCATTGGCGATATTTTTATAATGAACGTCAAATCCATGAAATTCAACTTTTGAATTATCGAGAAAAACACTTCCCCCTGTTGTTTTAAAAAGAAATCCTTCCATCTCTATTTCCGATGGTGATGGGGTAAATCGACCTTTTGCCGTAATGGAAATATCGTGAAGATTGATAGAAAGGTTGAGATCAACGTCAGCGACTCCGCTATTTTGACGTAGAGGGATTTTAATATCATAATGATTTAATAAAAAGAGGATATCGTTATTCAATTGACCTTGAGTAGAGCGTATAAAGGCGTTAAGCATTGTGTGAGGAGTAGTAAAGTCAATGTACAAATGACTCTTTTGCGCAGGGAGGGTATAAAACGTACCGTTATTGGGAACAATGTGCAGTTTCCCTTTTTGAAAATAGATATCAGCACTCGGTGCTTTAATCGGGGAAATTTTGGGATCAAATGTATACTGTACATCCAATGCCGTTGCATGAATATTTAAGCTTGTCACTATGGCTTCGGGTTTATCATAGATAAATTCCCCTTCACATGTACGTAAAAATGCAGTTTTAAACTGAGTATTATCAACAATCCAAGGTCGAATGTCCGGATCAACACCGATAAAATCGGTCAGGGTTGCAATCTGGGTAAAAGCCCCATTGGATTCTAATTTTATAGTCAGTTTAGTAGTGTTTCCGGCAATGTATCCATGAAGCATTGGGGTGTTCGGAAGAGATAAGTTGGATTCAAATGAAAAAGTTTGTTCCGCTATGTTTACTCTAAAATAACCATCCATTTTATGATGTGCAGAAGAGGGGGATAGAAAGGTCAAATTAAGTGATTCAGGGCTCAAACGAAAATGACCGTCTAATCTATTATTTCCATTGTTAAAACTGATTTGCCCCTCTTGATTTCGAAAATAATGGAGGGAGAGAGATGTTCCGTGGTAAACAATGTTTTGAATATCGACAGAGGCAATCCATTGTTCTGCGTATTTTATTGCCTTGGGGAGATACTTGAGAGGTTGTAAATCGAGAGGCTCATTAGTAGACTGTAAATCATTTAAATTGATAAGTGATGCTTGAATATGAAGTCTGTTATCCCATTTTAGGTATACTCTTTCTAATTTTATATCCCCTAATTTGAGATGAGAAATGGTAAAACCTTCAACTAAAGCAACAAAACCGAAAAATAGTGTTAAAAAAAGTAAACCGAAAAAAAGAAGCACTCTAAAGTGGATTTTAGCAATCATTTTTGTGATAAGTTTATCGTTCATTGCCTACCTATTGTCACCTATCACATCACCGAAAATCGTTTATATTCCACAAGGATCAGTCTTTAAAAGTATAGCACATCTCCGTGAGGAAGGGGTTAACCTTTATAAATTTGATGCTCTAATATTACGTCTTATCGGACAACCACAACAAGGTTGGATCAATTTAGAAAAAGAGAATCTTTCACGCATAGAGTATCTCTACCGTCTCACAACAGCTAAAGCCGCCACCCGATCAGTTACCCTTATTCCGGGTGAAACAACAACAGTATTTTTAGATCAGCTTGCCAATGAACTCGGATTGGATGTCGATAAATTACAAGATGCCTATGGTCGTGCTACTACGATCAAAGAGGGGATGTTTGTCCCAGAAACCTATAATATCCCTCAAGATATTAATGAAGAGGATGTAGTCCATTTCCTTCTTCAGCAATCATTAGAGAGTTCCAAAGCACTCTCTATCAACTATATGGGGAGTTACAACGAGGCTAAATGGTTACATATTGTAACACTTGCGTCGGTAATTCAAAAAGAAGCAGCATCTATAGAGGATATGCCGATGGTAAGCTCGGTTATCCAAAATCGCCTTGCTAAAAAGATGAAATTGCAGATGGATGGGACATTAAATTACGGTGAATACTCTCATCAAAAGGTAACAGCACGTCGAATTCGAACCGATGAAAGTAGCTACAATACCTATAAAAACGGTGGTTTGCCTGAATTTCCGGTCTGTAATGTAAGCAAAGAAGCATTGAAGGCAGCACTCCACCCTAAACACACCGATTATCTCTATTTTGTACGTGGGAAGAATGGGGAGCATGTTTACAGTAGTTACTTTTCTACACACCACCAAAACATAGTAAATGCTACAAAATGAAACACTATAAAGAGTTTTTTATCTTTTCGGTAGGCTAATCAATCAATATCGTGACCTAGGATGTTATGATGCTTACTATAAAAAAAATGACAGGAGAACCTGATGGCAAAAATCATTTGGTCAGTAATTGATGAAGCACCGGCACTAGCGACTTATTCGCTACTTCCAATCGTAAATGCATTCACACAAGCCGCAGGCGTAGAAGTTGTTACAAGTGATATTTCACTTGCAGGTCGCGTTATCGCTACATTTCCGGAGCGTATGAGTGATGCTCAACGTATCCCTGATAATCTTGCACAATTGGGTGTTGTTGCAACAGAGCCAGATGGTAACATCATTAAGCTCCCAAATATCTCTGCTTCTATTCCACAATTGAAAGCGTGTATTGAAGAGCTTCAATCTCAAGGGTATGATTTGCCTTCGTATCCGGAAGAGCCACAAACTGATGAAGAAAAAGAGATTTTTGCACGTTACGCAACCTGTCTTGGTTCAGCGGTTAATCCGGTTCTTCGTGAGGGTAACTCTGATCGTCGTGCGGCGGTTGCGGTTAAAAACTTCGCTAAGAAAAACCCACACAAACTACGTGCTTGGGATCCTGATTCAAAAACTCGTGTTGCTCACATGGATAGCAATGACTTTTACGGTAATGAACAATCTATTACTAAAAAAGGTGATGGCAAGGTAGTTATCGCACTAAACGGTAAAACACTTAAAGAGATTAATGCTGTCGATAGCGAAGTTCTTGATGGTACTTTTTTAAGCGCAAAAGCGTTACGTTCATTTTACGCGGAATCGATTGCGGAAGCAAAAGAGAAAAACATCCTTTGGTCTATTCACCTCAAAGCAACCATGATGAAAGTATCGGATCCGATCATGTTCGGTCATGCGGTATCGGTGTTCTTTAAAGATGTATTTGAAAAATACGGTTCTGAACTCAAAGAGATCGGTGTTAACCCAAATCTTGGACTTGGTGATTTGTACAAAAAATTAGCAAAATTACCAGCCGATAAAAAAGCGGAGATTGAAGCGGCTATTATGGCAGTTTATCCAACTCAACCAGCTATGGCGATGGTGGATTCAGATAAAGGGATTACCAACCTTCACGCATCTAACGACGTGATTATCGATGCATCACTTCCTGTCGTGGTACGTGATGGCGGTAAAATGTGGAATCCAGCGGGTAAAGTAGAACAATGTGTAGTAACGATTCCAGACCGTTGTTACGCAACTATGTACTCTGAAATTATCGAAGACTGTAAAGCAAATGGTCAATTTGACGTTACTACAATGGGTTCGGTATCAAATGTCGGTTTGATGGCTCAAAAAGCTGAAGAGTATGGCTCACATCCAACAACGTTTGAATTAGCAGAAGATGGTGTTGTAACAGTTGCTGATGATAGCGGTGTATTGATGACATTTAACGTAGAGAAAGGTGATATCTGGCGTATGTCGAGAGCTAAAGATGTTCCGATTAAAGACTGGGTACGTCTTGCGGTTGAGCGTGCAGAGATCGAAAATGTTCCGGTTGTTTTTTGGTTGGATGAAAACCGTGCACACGATGCAGAGATTATCAAAAAAGTGAATGCATACCTTCCTGAATTCAACAAATCAGGGATTGAGTATCACATTTTAGCACCAGAAAAAGCGATGTCGTTTTCACTCAAACGTGTACGTGCGGGTCAAAACACTATTTCGGCAACGGGTAACGTTTTACGTGACTATTTGACTGACTTGTTCCCAATCCTTGAGCTTGGAACATCGGCTAAAATGCTCTCAATCGTTCCGTTGCTTGCTGGTGGTGGATTGTTTGAGACAGGTGCGGGCGGTTCTGCACCGAAACACGTTGAGCAATTCGTTAACGAGGGTCACCTTCGTTGGGATTCATTGGGTGAGTTCTTGGCGCTTGCTGAGTCACTACGCCATATCAATAAAACAAAAAATGATGTTAAATTGAGCGCATTGACAGCCGCTTTGGACGAAGCGAATGCAGCCTATTTGGATAATTCAAAAGAGCCATCACGTAAAGCAGGAGAACCTGATAACAAAGCGAGTCATTTCTTCTTGGCACAATATTGGGCAAAAGCGTTAGCGGAGCAAACAGTAGATTCTGAACTTGCTGAAAAATTTGCCAATGTTGCTAAGACTTTGGTTGAAAATGAAGCTAAAATCATGGAAGAACTTCTTTCAGTTGAAGGTAAAGCCCAAGATATCGGTGGTTACTACCATCCAGATCTTGCGAAAGTAACAGCGGCAATGCGTCCAAGTGCGACATTGAACGCTATCATTGCTGGAATTTAATTTTAAACACCAAAGGATTCTATCCTTTTGGTGATTTTTGCCTCTTGTGAGGCAGAGTTCTATAATTCGTTTTTTATCTGTAGAGAGGTACTCTATAGATAAAAGACGATTTAATCGTCTTTTGACACTAGGAGTTGAAATGGGAAAAGGTAAACGTGTCGGAATTGTAGGTGCTGGTAATGTTGGTTCTACGATTGCATATTCTCTGGCAATGTTAGGTACCTGTCATGAGATTATCTTACGTGACAATAAAATGGAAATTGCCAAGGGAAAAGCGCTCGATATGTCTCAAGCGGCTGCGGCTGTCCGTTCTCACTCGGTTGTGAGTGTTGCCGAAAAAATGTCCGATTTAACCGATTGTGATGTCGTGGTTATTACTGCGGGAAGTCCACGACTACCGGGGATGAGTCGAGACGATTTGCTCATGATTAATGCCAATATCACCCGTGAAGTGGTTGAGGGGATTGCACAATACTCTCCCAACGCTATCATCATTATGGTTTCCAATCCGTTGGATGCGATGACCTATGTTGCATTACGTGAGAGCGGTTTTGATCGCAATCGCGTTATCGGTATGGCAGGGATTTTGGACAGTGCGCGTATGGCGGCATTTATCCAAGAGAAACTGGGCTATGGCGGTGGACAAATCCGTGCTTCCGTTATGGGTGGTCATGGTGATGATATGGTTCCACTACCACGTTATTCGACAGTAGCGGGTGTGCCACTCTCTGATTTGTTAAACCAAACAGAGATTGATGAAATCGTTCAACGTACTCGAAAAGGGGGTGCTGAAATTGTTGCCCTCTTGCAAACCGGTTCAGCTTATTACGCTCCTGCGAAATCGACAGCGATTATGATTGAAGCGATTTTAAAAGATACCAAACAAATTCACCCGTGTGCTGTCTATTTGGATGGCGAATACGGCTATAGCGATGTTGTGAGCGGTGTTCCGGTTATGCTGGGAGCAAACGGAGTCGAAAAAATCATCGAAATTACCCTCGATGAAACTGAGAAAAAAATGTTTGCCGATTCATGTGCATCGGTTCAATCGTTGATTGATACTCTTAATACCAATAATTTCTTTCAAGGAGCATAAATATGAGTTTTCGCGTAGAAAAAGACACAATGGGGGAGATTCGGGTTCCGAATGATACCTACTGGGGAGCGCAAACACAGCGTTCATTGGAAAATTTCCAAATCGGTGAAGAGAAAATGCCGTATGAAATCACCCGTGCATTTTCCCTTTTGAAAAAAGCGGTTGCGTTGGTTAACTGTGATTTGGGAATGCTATCTCGTGAGAAAGCAGATGCAATTGCTCAAGCGGCGGATGAGATGTTGGCAGGGAAACTCGATGCACATTATCCACTTGTGGTTTGGCAAACAGGTTCAGGTACCCAATCAAACATGAACAACAACGAAGTGTTAGCATCACGTGCTACTGAGATTTTGGGCGGTGATTTCCGTACACAAAAATTGGTTCACCCGAACGATGATGTAAACAAATCTCAAAGCTCAAACGACACTTATCCAACAGCATTGCACGTTGCATCGGTTATTGCGGTTGAAACACGTCTTCTCCCTGCTATTGCTGCGTTACGTGCAACATTGGATGCAAAAGCCGTTGAGTTTAACAGCATTGTTAAAATCGGGCGCACACATTTACAAGATGCTACTCCGCTTACCCTTGGTCAAGAGATTAGCGGTTGGGTTGAAATGCTTAACAAATGTGAAAAAATGGCGAAAGACTCTCTTGAATCGGTACGTGAATTAGCCCTCGGCGGTACAGCTGTTGGAACTGGATTGAATGCTCATCCAGAATTAGGAGCACGCGTTGCAGCAAAATTGACTGAACTTACAGGTCATCAATTCGTAACTGCACCAAATAAATTTCATGCATTGACAAGCCATGATGCACTCGTGTTTGCACATGGTGCACTAAAAGCACTTGCAGCGGATATGATGAAAATTGCAAACGATGTTCGTTGGCTTGCATCTGGTCCACGTTGCGGTATCGGCGAAATCACTATTCCTGAAAACGAACCAGGCTCATCTATTATGCCGGGTAAAGTTAATCCGACACAATCAGAAGCAGTAACGATGGTAACCTGTCAAGTTATGGGTAACGATGCGTGTATCGGTTTTGCGGCAAGCCAAGGTAATTTTGAACTTAACGTATTTAAACCGGTTATCGCGTATAACTTCTTACAATCTGTTCGTTTGTTGGCGGATTCTATGAATTCATTTAATGACAATTGTGCAGTAGGAATTGAACCTGTACGTGATCAAATTGATCATTACCTCAATAACTCATTAATGCTGGTTACGGCTCTTAACCCGTACATCGGATATGAAAATGCGGCAAAAATTGCCAAAACAGCACACAAAGAGAACTCAACATTGAAAGAGACCGCTATTAAGCTTGGTCTCCTCACTGCCGAAGAGTTCGATAAATACGTCATCCCTGAAGAGATGACAAGACCTATAGCGTAAATTTACAACAGGAGGAATGGAATGAATATACATGAATATCAAGCAAAAGAGTTATTCAAAAAATACAATGTACCAACTTTACGTGGTCATATTGTGTTTACACCCGATGAGGCGGTAAAAGCAGCACAAGAGCTCGGTGGAAATATTTGGGTTGTAAAAGCTCAAATTCATGCCGGTGGACGAGGATTGGGTGGTGGGGTTAAACTTGCCAAATCAACCAGTGAAGTACGTGAAATGGCAGCTCAAATTTTGGGTATGCAACTTGTAACACACCAAACCGGACCAGAAGGTAAATTGGTACAAAAAGTATACATTGAAGAGGGTGCTGACATCAAAAAAGAGTACTATCTTGGTCTCTTGCTTGATCGTGCGTTAGAGATGCCGATCATGATGGCTTCAACAGAGGGTGGTATGGCAATTGAAGAGGTTGCTCATAATACTCCTGAGAAAATTATCAAAGTTTCAATCGATCCATTGACAGGATTTCAATCTTTCCACGGTCGTAAATTAGCATTCGGCTTGGGTCTTCCAACTGAAGAGATTAATACATTTATTAAATTTGCTTCTGCACTCTATAAAGTGTATATGGATCATGATGCTGAGATGATCGAGATCAATCCATTGGTTAAAACAGGTGATGGAAAATTCTTGGCACTTGATGCAAAAATGGGTTTTGATAACAATGCTCTCTATCGTCAAGATCAAGTTCGTGAAATGCGCGATTTAAGTGAAGAAGAACCGACTGAGATTGAAGCAGATAAATACGGTTTAAGTTACATCAAGCTTGATGGAAATGTCGGTTGTATGGTTAACGGTGCCGGTCTTGCTATGGGAACCATGGATACCATCAACTACGAAGGTGGCCGTCCGGCTAACTTCTTGGATGTCGGTGGTTCTGCGAGTGCGGAAACAGTAGCTAAAGGGTTTGATATCATCCTTAAAGATCCAAATGTTAAAGCGATTTTCGTAAACATTTTCGGTGGAATTGTACGTTGTGACCGTGTTGCTAACGGGATTATCGAAGCGACAAAAATCACCAATGTTAACGTTCCGGTTATCGTACGACTTGACGGAACAAACGCTATCGAAGCGGCAGAAATTTTAAACAATGCAGGTATTGCTAATATTGTAGCAGCGACTGATCTTGCAGACGGTGCACGCAAAGCCGTTGCAGCAGCGAAAGGAGAATAATCTATGTCAATTTTGGTTAACAAAGACACAAAAGTTATCGTTCAAGGTTTTACAGGAAAAGAGGGTACATTCCACGCTGAGCAATGTTTAGCATACGGAACCAAAATCGTTGGTGGTGTAACACCGGGTAAAGGTGGCCAAGAACACCTTGGTCAACCCGTGTTTAATACCGTAGCTGAAGCAGTAGCTTCTACGGGTGCAACCGTATCAATGATTTTCGTTCCACCCGCTTTCGTTTCCGATGCGGTCATGGAAGCAGCCGATGCAGGGATTAGTCTCGCGGTTATCATTACCGAAGGTGCTCCTGTCAAAGATATGATGTTTGCAAAAGCGTATGCAGTTAAAAAAGATATGATGACTATCGGGCCAAACTGTCCGGGTATTATTACCGCTGATGAGTGTAAAATTGGAATTATGCCGGGCTTCATTTTCAAAAAAGGGAACATCGGTCTTATCTCTAAATCAGGGACATTGACCTATGAATCCGCGAACCAAGTCGTTAAAGAGGGATTCGGTATCACGACAGCAGTCGGTATCGGCGGTGACCCGATTATCGGTTTGAGCTACAAACAATTGTTACCGATGTTCGAAGCAGACCCTGAAACCAAAGCAATCGTTATGATCGGTGAGATCGGTGGAGATTTGGAGATTCAAGCAGCGGCATACATCAAAGAACACATCACGAAACCGGTTGTAGCATTCATTGCAGGTCAAACTGCTCCAGCTGGAAAACGTATGGGTCACGCAGGTGCTATTATCTCCGGTGGTGCAGGTACGGCGGCTGAGAAAATGGCAGCGTTGGAAGCAGCAGGGGTAAAAGTCGTTGTCTCTCCGGCGGATATCGGTAAAGCGATTTCTGAGGTTATGGCAAAGTTATGATTCAGACCTTTGAAGTAGCCAATGTACGTTGTGGTGGGTGTGCAAACACTATCACAAAAGCACTTCAAGAAGCTGGTTTTACAGGGGTCAATGTTGACCTCACGTGCGAGCCACGCAAAGTAACAGTAGAAGCTGTTGACGAGGCGCAATTAGCACATTTTAAAGAAATATTAAGAAAGCTCGGTTATCCTCTTTCTACTGAGGAAAACGGTGCGGGTTTAAAAGTCAAGAGCTTCGTCTCTTGTGCTGTAGGTAAATTTACTACGTTAAATGATGCCGAATAATTTTAATTTTGTGAGGAGTACAGATGTTTAAAACAATCAATCCTGGTAATGTTCCTGTGTGGGTCAATACTGATAACTGTAAAGCGTGTGATATTTGTGTATCCGTATGTCCATCGGGCGTTTTGGGTATGCGTTATGATAAAACATCCACATTGGGTGCGATGATTTCTATCAATCACCCTGAAAGCTGTATCGGCTGTAATGAGTGTGAGTTATCATGCCCTGATTTTGCAATCTATGTTGCAGACAAAGCGGATTTTAAATTTGCAAAGCTAACCGATGATGCAAAAGCACGTCAAGCAGCTGTTATTGCAAATAATTATATGTCTTTAGACGTTGTAGGAGCTAAATAATGGCAAGAGAAGTAATCTCTACGGGGAATGAATTAGCAGCGCATGCGGCATTTGATGCCGGATGTATGTTTTTTGGAGGATATCCGATTACTCCATCTTCGGAAGTAATGCACGAGATGTCTGATCTTCTACCGACTGTCGGTGGAAAATTTATCCAAATGGAAGACGAAATTGCAGGAATATCAGTAGCACTTGGTGCATCAATGGCGGGAACAAAATCGATGACAGCAACCTCTGGACCGGGGATCTCTTTGAAATCAGAGCAAATCGGTTTGGCGTTTATCGCTGAAGTTCCTCTCGTTATCGTTAACGTTATGCGTGGAGGCCCATCAACTGGTCTTCCGACACGTGTATCTCAAGCGGATATCGGTCAAGCACAATACCCGACTCACGGTGACTATGCTTCGATTACGTTGTGTGCAGGATCACTCGAAGAGTGTTATACCCAAACCGTTCGCGGATTCAACTTGGCTGAAAAATACATGACTCCGGTATTTGTCCTTTTGGATGAGACGGTTGGCCACATGCACGGAAAAGCGGTTCTCCCTGATCTCGAAGAGGTAAAATCCAAAATCGTTAATCGCAAACGTTTCGATGGTAAACCGGAAGATTATCGCCCATACGATGTTCCTATGAACGAAGCGGCAGTCCTCAACCCAATGTTCGAAGGATACCGCTTCCACTTTACTGGTCTACATCATGGACCAACAGGTTTCCCGACAGAAGATGCAGCACAATGTCAATTTAACATTGAGCGCCTTGTTGGTAAAATTAATACTGTAGCACTTGAAAATGACGGTTTGGATGATGAAGCCGATTACGAAGAGTTTATGCTTGATGATGCTGAAGTGTGTTTGATTGCGTATGGTAGTATCTCTCGCGGTGCGAAAGAAGCGGTAGCAAAACTACGTGCAGACGGTATCAAAGCAGGTCTTTTCCGTCCAATCACTTTGTGGCCGAGTCCGGTGAAAAAACTTCAAGAAATTGGACAAAAATTTGACAAAATTTTTGTAACTGAGCTTAATATGGGTCAATATCTTAGAGAAGTTGAGCGTGTTACGCACCGTAATGATTTTACGACGTTGCTAAAAGCAAACGGTCGCCCAATTGCACCACTTGAAATGGTTGCAAAAGTTAAGGAGATGTTCTAATGGCTTTTAATTATGATCAATATTTACGTGTAGACAAAATGCCGACACTTTGGTGTTGGGGCTGTGGTGATGGTGTAATCCTTAAATCGGTTATCCGTGCTATCGATAAAATGGGTTGGGATATGGACAAAGTGTGTGTTGTATCAGGTATCGGATGTTCTGGACGTTTTAGTTCATACATCAACTGTAACACGGTTCACACTACACATGGGCGTACTATTCCCTACGCTACGGGTATTAAATTAACTCGTCCTGATGCACATGTTATCGTTGTTGCCGGAGATGGTGATGGTTTGGCAATCGGTGGGAATCATATGATTCACGGATGCCGTCGTAATATCGATTTGAACTTTATCCTTATCAATAACTTCATTTACGGTTTGACTAACTCTCAAATCTCTCCGACAACTCCACAAGGTATGTGGTGTGTATCGGCACAAAACGGTAACATTGATCCAACATTCGATGCGTGTAAACTCGCTATCGGTGCAGGTGCTTCATTCGTAGCGCGTGAGACGATGCTTGATCCGAAAAAACTTGAAAAAGTATTGGTAAAAGGGTTCTCTCATAAAGGGTTCTCATTCTTCGACATTATGTCTAACTGCCATATCAACCTTGGTCGTAAAAACAAAATGGCAAATGCAATGGAAAACCTTGCATGGATCGACAGTATCACCGTTTCTTTGAAAAAATGGGAAACACTTCCACCGGAAGAGCAAATGAACAAATTCCCTACGGGTGTATTGCGTGAAGTGGAACAAGCAGAGTACTGTGATATGTACGAGATGGTTATTGCTTCCGCTCAAGGTAAACGCGGCAAAATTACGCAAGACGACTTTGCGAAAAAAATCTAAGGAGAAACCATGAGACATACGATACGATTTACAGGCGTCGGTGGACAAGGGGTTCTCCTCGCCGGTGAGATTATGGCTGCGGCTAAAATCAAACTTGGCGGTCACGGGCTAAAAACAGCTACTTATACCTCACAAGTTCGCGGTGGAGCAACGGTTGTTGATATCACTTTGGATGATAATGAAATTTTCTATCCGTATGCCAATGAGGGTGAAATTGATTTCATGCTCTCTGTTGCCAACGTGAGTTACCAACAATTCAAAAACGGTGTAAAACCGGGCGGAATCATCGTTGTTGAGCCAAACTTGGTTCACCCAACCGAAGAAGACCGTCAAAAATGGATTATCGTTGAGATCCCTATCATTACGATTGCGAAAGAGGAAGTTGGAAACGTTATTACTCAATCCGTCGTTGCTTTGGGTATCACTAACGAATTCACAGGCGTTCTTGATCCTGAAACACTTCGCGAAGTAATGCTTTCAAAAGTTCCGAAAAAAGTACACGAAGTAAACAACAAAGCTTGGGCATTGGGTATCCAATACGCAAAAGAAGCAAAAGCAAAACTCGGAATGTAATTCCACCCTTTCTCCCATTTCGGGAGAATCTCCTCATTACTCTTATCAAGCCCTTTCTAATCCATTTTCTTTTATAATTTCGTCAGGTACAACAGGTGATAGCTTGGAACTAGTAATCCCAAGAGGTAAAGTCCGGGCTGCTGTAGGACACGGTTCCATCTAACGGATGGCCATGGTAACATGAGGGACAGTGCAACAGAGAGTAGACCGCCAAAATGAAAGTTTTGGTGAGGGTGAAACGGCGGGGTAAGAGCCCACCAGTCTCTTGGGTAACCAAGAGAGCTATGTAAACCCAACCGTGCAGCAAGAAACAGATGGTTAGCGTCCTACATTGCTATTGTTTCGCTAGAGGTCTAGAGTAATCTAGGCAGTAGATTAATTATCACTTCATCCAGAACCCGGCTTACGTTGTACCTACATTCTTTTTCTGCTTTTAGCGCTTGCTACCCCAAAAATTATATCGTTCATCATAATTAAAACTTGAGTATTGAATAATTTTCATGAAGTACTTTTATGTATGATTACTAATTAGTGAGATAACGCATAAAATGCATAAGCAGTACTCATAAAAATAGGAATAACTATCTTAATTAGTAGAAATATTTTTTCCATCCTGCTATAAATTTGCAAACGTTCATCTGTACTATTTGGATATTTACGAAATAACCAACTTAGTCCCTGCTTGCGAATATATTTGAGAATGATATATGCTGAGAAGATCACTATAAAAGCGCCCGGCATTGCATATTCTAAAAAATATGAAAGATTAATCAAGCTATCAGGATACCAACGTATTGCAATAGCAGAAAAAGTTATTGTATAAATGATAGTATGTGAAATCAACGATGAACGTTCTTCTTTTTTTGAAGACTCTTTTCCCAGTTTTATCATTATATCTTGATATTTTTCAGGGTCTTCATCTTTGATTTTGGAAAGCTTATAATAATTACTACGATCAATCTCGGGCATAGGAAGTTGAATTATGCTGACGATCCATGAAAACAATATTGATGTGATAGAGAATATTATTACAAAAAGATTTATATAATGTGACGAAGAAGGCTTTGTGGCAACATCATATATAACGTTAATTTGAATCAAAAATGAACCAGCTAATAGTGTCAAAAATAAAAATATCAGCACTAATACAAATGAAACCATCATAAACACACTAAACCCATGCAAAGAGTTTGATGGAATAGGGTCTATGTTAATTAGTCCGTCAGAATATTCGTCGATGTATATATGTGTATAAAATTTCCGAATATTGTCATCAGGAATAAGTTTTTTAATACACTCTTTTATTAGTGCATTTATATATTTTTGATATGCAACTAAAATGGCTGAAATAGGAGATATCACTGCGGCTAAAAATAATAAAAACTCTTTGTAATTTCCTAAGTTTTTAAAACCAAAACCAAAGACTTCGAATTCAGAGTTACTAATATTTTGTGAAGCAAATAAAGATAGCATCAATACTGTATATATTAACCCAAGTTTTATGATGTTTCGTAATAGCTCTTTTGATTTTTGTGTCAATTTATCAACATATTGTTCACCAAAATATTTATTGAAGACTTTTTCATCATTAATTATCTCAGAAAATTTTTCTATATTCCTAGATAAGTTTGTTTTCCATTTGAGTTGTCGTAATGTAAATATTTCATCATCTACGTTTGCGTTACTCATGAGACATCCTTTTTGACTTTATGTTTTATTAGAAGAATACGAGCTAATCAATCTTCACTTTTATGTTTGCTTATTTTGAGTCCTACATCCTCATATTACTTGAATTTAGTGTCATCCTAAAACGTGTATCCCTGCTGTATACACTCCCAAATAATCAGTCGAATGACAATCTCATATGGCTAAAAGTTCCTCTTCGCACATACAAAAATCATTATTGAAACGGAAGCTACCTTTGTTTTTGTACAAACCAAATTTACGCTCTTCTTGATTCTCAATATAGGGGTTGCAAGGGATTATCATTGCTACTTTTTTATGGTTTTTTCCATGTGAAATGATAAAGCTTTTTCCCTCTTTTTGAACCAAATGCAAAATATTGAAAAAATTATTTTTAAATTTCTCTGCTTCTATCGTTTGCATAGTATTGACCTTTCTATTTAGAATCATCATAACACTAATTTAAAAAGACGTCAAGTTGTATATCAGAATTAGAACAAAATAATAGTGAGTTTTTTAGTTGATATTTGGATATAGTAATAGGATACTTTTTTAGGAGATTTTCCTATGGATACCGTTACTCTCACCGACAATCGTACTGGCAAAAGTTATGAGTTTTCAATCTTACCTTCAACTTTAGGTGCTGATGTTATTGATGTCCGTACACTTTACAAAGATACGGGATTTTTTACCTATGATCCCGGTTTTACATCAACTGCGAGTTGCAGTTCAGCGATTACCTATATCGATGGTGAAAAGGGTGAATTACGGTATCGAGGCTATGATATCAGTGATCTTGCTACGAAAAAGAGTTATTTGGATGTTGCGTATTTGTTATTAACAGGAAAACTTCCGAATGAAAAAGAGCGGGCAGAGTTTGATATTGAGTTGCGTAAACGATCGTTTATCCATGAGGGGTTAAAGCGTCTTTTTGATGCTTTTCCGGATAAAGCCCATCCAATGGCAATGATGTCTTCGGCGGTTTCGGCTCTCTCTACCTTTTATTTCGAGCATTTAAGTGTTGATAACGATGAAGAGGCTCAGATTATGGCGCGTCGTATTATCGCCAAGATTCCGACGTTGGCGGCTTTTACTCATCGTCGAATGTTTGGAATCCCTTATGTTTACCCCGATATTGAAAGACCGTTTACAGAAAATTTTCTCTACATGTTACGCGCTTATCCGGGTGAAAATTTGGAGATACGGGATGTGGAGATTAAAGCTCTCGATACTATTTTAACGCTCCATGCGGATCATGAGCAAAATGCCTCTACCTCGACGGTGCGTGCCGTAGCATCGACGGGAGCACACCCTTATGCGGCACTTTCAGCAGGTATAAATGCACTGTGGGGGAGGGCGCATGGGGGTGCCAATGAATCAGTAATAGCCCAACTCGAATTTATCGGGCATATCGATAATGTGGATGCTTTTATCGAGCGTGCGAAAGATCCAAATGATGAGTTTAAACTGATGGGATTCGGGCATCGAGTTTATAAGAATTTCGATCCGCGCGCTAAAATTCTTAAAGCGCTCCTTGATCAGCTCAAAGATGAATTGGGTGTCAATAACGAACTTCTCAAAATCGCCGAAAAGATTGAACAAATTGCCTTAAATGATGAGTATTTTATCAAAAGAAAACTCTACCCAAATATCGATTTTTACTCAGGATTGATTTTGACTGCTTTAAAAATTCCCAAAACGATGTTTACGATTATCTTTGTCATCGGACGTTCTGTGGGATGGATTACCCAATGGATAGAGCTAAAAAAAGACCCTGAGATGAAGATAGCACGTCCACGACAACGCTACATCGGTGAAGTAAAAAAAGGGATATAGGAGTGTTATTTTAGTGTGTAAGGGGAGCTAAACATATTTACTAACGCCCTTTAAAAGGGCATTATTGAATTTATTCTGCTACGTCAACTTCGACAGGTGTTGATTCCCAAACACCATGTTTTGTACAGTAGCTTTGGGCTACAAGTTTCATTTTTTTACCGCTAGCAACGATATTGAATGTTACGGTAGCATGACCTTTCATCCCTTGACCGCCGAGCATACCTGCGATGAAATCAGCACGAGCGATGAGCGTTTCACCGTTGTACAATGACATATTTGCGATGTAGTGATCGAAATCATCCGGATGAGAATATTCGTTACCCATTTTTACAGTTACAGCTAAAACTTCACCTGCTTTTGCAGTAGTATCACAGTGGATAAACGGTGAGTGTCGGTCGATGTAATCTTTTCGTGATTCGCGTTCTACTGTGTCGATATCGACATAACGATTGATTGTTGGCATGGTTATTCCTTCTTAATTTTGATTATGAATGGAGATATTGTACTCTCCAAAACTTTTAACAAAACCTAAATAGGATACTTTATCTCTTAATTAATTTTTTCCAAAGAATGGTATCATTACGTCATGAAAATACTGGTCGATGCTGATGCCTTTCCAAATGTTCTTAAAGAGATTCTCCTTCGTGCCGTTCTCAAACGTCAAATAACTACCATTTTTATTGCCAACAAGCGGATTAGTATCCCTGATGCGCACTATGTTTCGATGAAAATAGTTGCCCAAGGACCCGATGAGGCAGATCACCGTATCGCAGAAGTATGTGAAGCAGGTGATTTGGTAATAACGGCTGATATTCCTCTGGCTGATCGTATCGTGACCAAAGGTGGTGTAGGGTTAGATCCTCGTGGGACGATTTACGATGAGAACAACATCAAACATCTTCTTGCGATGCGTAATCTGATGGAAGAACTCCGCAACAGCGGAGAAATTACCGGAGGACCTTCGGCGATAGGGGCTAAGAGTGTGAGAGAATTCGCCGATGGGCTGAATAAAATACTCTCAAAACAAATCAAAAATTAGAAAGTTTTAACCATGAATACTATTCTCGCAAAAACATTTACACCATTTTACTCAGAATCTGAAGATCGTATTCGATTGGTTGTCAATTATGCCGATTATGAAAATCGATTCGATTTATGGCTAACACGCGCTTTTTTACTCAAACTCCTTCCAACTATCGAAGAGTGTCTTGACCAATATGGTACTGGTGCAGAGTTAGTGCAACTGCAACAAAGCAATGCAAATGTGGAAACAAAAACAGATTCCTCTACCCTCAGTATTACTGAAAAAAAAGGGCATTTAGTATATAGCGTCGATTTAACGTTTAAGCCGACCAATAATACATTTGAAATTGTTTTTAAAACAGATGAAGCTCATGTCATTTCTACATTAAATGAATTACTTCTCAAAACAGTTTTAAAATCTATTTTTAATTCAATGCCACTCATCTCTTGGGGGATCTCTTCGCAGTTAATTCGTTAACTTTTTATGGTAGAATCTATTTTTATATAAACTATTTTAATTATACAACCAAGGTATTAATAGCGTATGACTAAACTCAAAAATCCCCAATCCTCTGAACTTTTAGAGGTTATTAAAACTTCCAAACACGCTTTTTATTTTGCAGGTTTAGTGAGTCTATTCATCAACCTCCTCATGTTGGTTCCATCTCTTTATATGCTTCAACTCTATGATCGTGTTTTGGCGAGCCGTTCACAAGAGACATTATTGATGTTAACACTCATCGTTGTTGTCATGTTTGGGGTTATGGGGACATTGGAATTTGTCCGCTCACGCATTCTCATCCGTGTGGGTAATACAATCGATTCTAAAATGTCTACGCGTCTTTTTAACACGATGTTTGCATTGGCCAATAAAACCCCCGGTAAATCAACCTCTCAGCCACTCAGTGATTTGACACAAATACGTCAATTTCTAACCGGAACACCACTGTTTGCTTTTTTTGATGCCCCATGGATACCTATCTACATCGCTATTATGTTTATGTTCCATTATTGGCTCGGATGGTTTGCAATTTTTGCGGCTATTATTGCATTTGCTTTGACAATTATCAATGAAAAACGGACTAAAAAGAGTCTTGAAGAATCAAATCGCTATTTTCAACAATCGCAAAGCTTTATACAAACCAGTTTACGCAACTCAGAAATTATTGAGGCAATGGGGATGCATGCAAACGTCCGTAACCGTTGGTATAAGCGCTATATTGCATTTTTGAATGAACAATCGCGCGCAAGTGATGAAGCAGGGTTATGGTCCAATCTTTCAAAAACAACCCGTATGCTAATGCAATCATTGGTCTTGGGGCTCGGTGGCTATTTGGCGATTGTTGGTGAAATGTCTCCGGGGATGATGATTGCCGGCTCGATTTTGATGGGACGTGCTTTGGCGCCGATTGATTTGATGACAAGTACATGGAAACAATTTAGCGGAGCACGCAGTGCGTATGCACGGCTCAATAAACTCTTGGATGAATTTCCAGAAGCTGCTAAACCTACACCCTTGCCGGATCCAAAAGGATTTATCGATCTCGAATCGATTGTCGTTCTCCCCCCTGAGTCAAAAGTCCCTTCACTCAAAGGGATATCCCTCTCCATTAAAGCAGGAGAGATAGTAGGAATTATCGGACCGAGTGCTGCGGGCAAATCCTCTCTTGCACGAGCAGTTTTAGGCGTATGGCCTCTATATTCGGGCAAAGTTCGGATCGATGGAGCCGAAATCGGTCATTATGATAGAGGAATACTCGGTTCATTTATCGGCTATCTACCTCAGGATATCGAACTTTTTGATGGTACGATTACCGAAAATATTGCCCGTTATGAAGATCCAAAACCTGAAATGGTGGTTGAAGCGGCCATGGTTGCAGGGGTACATGAGATGATTTTACAACTCCCAAAAGGATACGATACCCCAATAGGACCAGGTGGTGTAGCACTCTCAGGTGGGCAACGTCAACGTATCGGATTAGCACGAGCCCTCTATGGTTATCCTAAAATCGTAGTCTTGGATGAACCGAATTCCAATCTCGATGATGCTGGAGAACGAGCCTTGGTTCAAGCGGTGAGTGAAATGAAAAAACGTAACATTACCGTTCTGCTCATCACCCATAGACCATCTATTTTAGGGATAGCCGATAAAATAGCACTGCTTCGAGAAGGACAACTTCAACTTTTTGGTACACGTGATGAAGTGATGGCAGCATTAGCACCGAAACCAGCGGTAAGTACACAAGGAAACGAAGCATGAATACACCACAAACACAACTCGTAACTCCGGAGCAACTACCGTCACCACAAACCGATGATCGTACTTACCGACGATTAGGATGGATTGTATTAGGTTTTTTTGTCGGTATTTTCGGCATTTGGGCATCATTCGCACCCCTTAGTAGTTCGATTCCTGCACCGGGTAAAGTCATTGTTGCATCCAAAAATCAAGAGATACAACATCTTGAAGGTGGAATTATTAAAAATATTTTGGTGAGTGATGGAGACAGTGTAAAGGCGAATCAACCTCTTATAGAACTCGATACTACCCAATCGCGTGCACAGCTCGATATCTCTTTATCCCAATACTATGAAGAAGTAGCTCTTGAAGCTCGTCTTATTGCTGAGAGGGATAATGGTTCTACTATCGTATTTCCAAGTGATTTGTTATCGATGGAAAACCAAGCAACCAAAACAATGATCGCTGAAGGACAAAAAAGAGAATTTACAGCACGGAAAAATCAACTCACTGAAGAGAAAAATATCTTTTTGCAACGTATTGAACAGCTGAAAAATCAAATAACCGGCTTAGAAGCAGTTATTGCCAGCAAAAGTGATCTTTCTCGTTCGTATAACGATGAGATTGCTGAATGGGAAGTCCTTTATAAACAACAACTCATTGATAAAATGAAGCTTCGCGATATTCAACGTCAAAAATTGAGTATCGATGGAGATATTTCCAATGCCAAATCTGATATTGCTCGTTTTCGTGCTCAGATTGCCGAAAACAATGCCCAAATACTCAATCAGCATCAAACATTTTATAAAGATGTCGTAGCAGAGTTACGTGATACACAAACCAAATTAGGGGATTTACGGGCACGAATATCTGCATTAAAAGATACCTTAGCACGTACCACATTGCGTGCGCCACTTGATGGGATTGTTACCAATTTAGCAGTACATACCATAGGGGGAGTTATACCGCAAGGACGCCCAGTTATGGAAATTGTCCCTAATAATGAACCGCTTATTATTGAAGGTAAAATAGTAGCGAGTGATGCAATCAATGTATATGATCATTTAAAAGCGGAGATTCGATTCCCGAGCTTTGCCCATATTAAATCACTCGATATTGTAGAAGGAGAAGTTGTTTTTGTAGCCCCTGATGCAGTTCAAGATGAAAAGAGTCAAATGCTTTTTTATCCGGTTAAAGTAAAAGTTACGGAAAATGGTAAAAAAGAGCTTCAAAAAAATCATCTTCTAATACAAGCAGGGATGCCTGCTGATGTAATGATTATTGTCAAAAGCCGTACATTTGCCGATTATTTGATCGAACCGATTACAAATATTGCACGAAGAGCATTTAATGAACAATAAATCTCTCCCATTCTTATGTAGTTTATTGTTAACACAAACAATTCTTTCTGCATCAGAACCATTAAGTTTGAGTCACGCTTATGAACTTGCACTCAAAAATGAACCAAAACTTCAATCGTACAATTATAAAGTTTTGGCAAATGCTCAATCAGTTGATCAAATAAAAGCCCGTTATTATCCGCAAGTACAAGGAACTCTTTCTTGGGGGAGATACGAATACAATGCTGAATATTTGGCAAAAGGTGCTGTAAAAGAGAATTACACCGATTATTCTCTGTCAGCTTCTCAAGCTATCTATCACCCTGAAGTTTGGCGCGGTATCGATCAAGCAAAAACAAGACAAAAATCGATGGAACAACAATACAATGCAGAGGCTCAAAAACTTGGGCTTGATTTAACAAAAGCCTATTTTTTACTGTTACGTGAGAATAAAACAGTCGAGCTCACATTGTCACAAAAAGAGTATTACGAACAAAAATACAAACAGCAAGTCGAAATGTTAAATTTTGGCTTGACCAACCGAATTGATCTATTGGATACGAAAATTGAAAAAGATAAATCAACATCAGCATGGTTGATTGAACAAAAACGTGCCCATGTAGCCAAACTTCGTTTGGAAAATTTAATCGGTGAAAAAGTTGAAGAGTTAAAACCATTTGATTTTGCAAAAATAAATACGGCAAAACTTGAATTGGATCGAACAGGATGGGAACTGAAAATTCAGCACTCTCCATCACTACAAGCAGCACACTATAATGTTCAAGTTGCAGAAGATGAAGTAGCTATTCGTGAATATGACCACTATCCAAAAGTCGATTTTAGTTTGACCCGCAAAGAGACCAATACTAACGACACGATTGCCCACACTTACGATAATCAAGCAGTATTACGATTAAATCTCCCTATTTACACAGGTGGCTATACCCAATCAAAAGTCAAAGAGGGGATGTTGCAACTCGACTCTGCAAAAAAAGAACGAGATTATTATCTAAAAGATACTCAAGCTCGTTTTGAAGAGACATGGGAAGAGCGCCAATATACACTTGAAAATTTCAAAACAATCAAAGAATCAGAAATATCAGCAGCACTTTTTTTGGAATCAAATGAAAAAGCCTATTCAGCTGGTTTAAAAAGTATCGTCGATGTTCTTGAAGCACGAGCAAAACTCTATACAATCAAACGCGACCTGATCGATGCCGGATATGAACTTATTAATAACCATTTGACATTATTAGACATTACCGGTGAACTGAATGTAGAGACTATCGGAGAGTATGAAAATCTTATAAACTAAGATTTCATCTTTCACAATTCATTCCTAAAAGCTCCTCTTTACCCTCTGTAGATTATAATCTTTTTACATTTTTTCAAGGCATTTTTTTATGAGCACAATCCCCCCATTTACCCATTTACACCTTCATACTGAATACTCTCTTCTCGATGGGGCAAATAAGATTTCAGCATTAGCCGCACGGGTCAAAGAGCTGGGGATGACTTCGGTAGCGATGAGCGATCATGGCAATATGTTCGGAGCGATAGATTTTTATCAGCAAATGCGCAAAGAGGGGATTAAGCCGATCATCGGAATGGAAGCCTATATCCATAACGGTGAGGATTTGGGTGACAAAACGATTCGTCAACGTTTTCACGTCTGTTTGTTTGCCAAAAATGAAGCAGGTTATAAAAACCTCATGTATCTCTCGTCTCAAGCCTATATTAACGGCTTTTATTATTACCCCCGTATCAACAAACAACTATTACGTGAAAACTGTGAGGGGATTATTTGTACCTCGGCGTGTTTACAAGGGGAGGTGAATTGGCATCTCAACACCATCAATGAACGTAATATAAAAAATGGGGCAGGGGGGTATGATGAAGCTGTGAGGGTAGCTTTGGAGTACAAAGAGATCTTCGGAGATGATTTTTACATGGAGATCATGCGCCACGGCATAAGTGATCAACTCTTTATCGATGAACAAGTGATTAAAATCTCCCAAGAGACAGATATTAAACTCATTGCCACCAACGACACCCACTACACCTATGCGGGTGATGCTCAGTATCACGAAGCGTTTATGTGTATCGGGATGAATAAACTCTACGATGATCCCAAACGGATGCGTCACTCTGTCCATGAGTTTTACATCAAATCACCTGAGCAGATGGCACAGCTGTTTGCCGATATCCCCGAAGCACTCTACAACACTCAAGAGATTGTGGATAAATGCCAGTTAGAGCTCAAACTCGGAAACCCGACACCACCGAATTTTAAATTTACCACCGAATATGCTCTCGAAGAGGGGCTAGAAATAGCGGAGGATTCGGAGTATTTTATCCACCGTTGCCGAATCGGTTTGGAAATGCGACTCGAACACGTCCCAGAAGAGCGTCATACTGAGTATCGTGAACGGCTTGAGTTTGAGATGCAAGTGATTAATCAGATGAAATTCCCAGGCTACATGCTCATCGTTTGGGATTTCGTAAGAGAAGCTAAAAAAATGGGAATTGCCGTAGGACCGGGACGGGGATCGGCGGCGGGAAGTCTCGTCGCTTTTTCTTTGGAGATTACCGACATTGATCCGATGAAATACGATTTGCTATTTGAGCGTTTTCTCAATCCTGAGCGGGTATCGATGCCCGATATCGATATGGACTTTATGCAAGCACGTCGTGGTGAGATTATCGATTACGTCGTTCGTAAATACGGGCGGGAGCAGGTTGCTCAAATCATTACTTTTGGTTCGCTCCTCGCAAAAGGGGTTATCCGTGACGTAGCCCGTGTTTTGGAGATGCCTCTATCACAAGCCGATATGATGGCAAAACTGATTCCCGATGAGTTAGGAATCACGCTGAATGGAAAAACCAAAGGGGGTAAAACCGAAGATGGTGCATTCCAAAAAGAACCGAAGATCAAAGAGTTGGTGGAGAGTGATGCAAATGCAGCGCGCGTGTGGGAATTTGCCAAAAAACTCGAAGGGCTCAAACGCAATGCGGGGATGCACGCGGCGGGAGTCGTTATCTCCAACGAACCGCTTTGGAAGAAAACTCCGATCTACAAACCCTCAGGCGAGGAGACTTTTGTCACCCAATACTCCCTCAACTACCTCGAAGATATCGACCTGATTAAATTCGACTTCTTGGGACTTAAAACCCTTGACGTTATCGACAACGCAATCAAACTGATTAAAAAACGGTACGACGTTGTGGTCAACTGGCACACCATCGATGAGAATGATCCAAAAGTGTACGAGATTATCCAAAGCGGTGACACGATTGGTATGTTCCAAATCGAGAGTTCGGGGATGCAGGATTTGAACAAACGGCTGAAACCTTCCTCTTTTGAAGACTTGATTGCGGTACTCGCCCTCTATCGACCGGGACCGATGGAATCGGGGATGTTGGATGACTTTATTGAACGTAAACACGGACGTAAAAAGATATTTTATCCGTTTGAAGAGGTGAGCTTTGATGCGCTCAAAGATACCTTGGAACCAACGTATGGGATGATTGTTTATCAAGAGCAGGTTATGCAGATTGTTCAAACTATCGGGGGGATGAGTCTCGGCGGTGCGGACATCGTTCGTCGTGCGATGGGTAAGAAAAAGCTCGAAGAGATGCAGAAATATAATCGTGAGTTTAGTGAAGGGGCACAAAAACAAGGGCTAGACTACCAAAAAGCCTCCGAACTCTTCGATCTGATTGAAAAATTCGCCGGATACGGGTTCAACAAATCCCACTCGGCGGCGTACGCGATGGTCACATTCCAAACCGCATGGCTCAAAACCTACTACCCGCAAGAGTTCATGGCGGCACTTTTGACGTCAGAAAAAGACAACACCGACAAAGTAGTCAAATACATCGATGAAGCCAAACGGATGAAAATCTTCCTCGGTGCTCCCGACATCAACCACTCACAGCTCGAATTTTCCGCAATCAATAAAGATGACCAAGATCAAATCCTCTTTGGTCTAGGGGCGATTAAAGGGGTCGGTGAAGCGGCGGTCGAGTCTATTCTCGAAGCCAGAGCAGAGGGTGAGTTCAAAGATATTCAAGACTTTATCAACCGAATAGAACCCCAAAAAGTGAACAAAAAAGTGATCGAGTGTATCATCAAAGCAGGGGGGCTGGATCATTTTGGCTATTCCCGTCGTGCATTGTTAGAACAAGTCGAAACCCTCGTAGAAACAGCAAAAAAAGGTTCATCTCTTAAAAAAGATGCCCAATTTAGCCTTTTTGGGGATGATGAAGAGGTGACGGCTGTTGAGTTAAATCTCAAAAATATGGAGGAGTTCGATCTTAAAACTCTCCTCGATTTTGAAAAAGACACCCTTGGTTTCTACGTCTCCGGTCATCCGCTCGATAACTTCCGCGAGCAGATCGACGCGATCAACTATACCCTATCATCCGAAGTGGAAAACATCGAGGACGGTTCCACTGCCATCTTCATCGGTAAAGTCGAAACGATTACTGAAAAAATGTCGAAAAAAGGGTCAGCTTTTGGTCTTGTGAGTCTAATGGATTTCCACGGCAATATTGAGATGATGCTCTTTAGTGATAAATTAGAGCAATTAAAAGAAATGGATCGAGATGAGCCGATAGCGTTCAAAGTAAAAGTTACTCACACCGAGATGTTCACCCGCATCAGCGTCACCAAAATCATGACCCTCGCCGAAGCGAAAAAAGAGGCAAAAAAAGTAGAAACCAAAATCGTCGAAAATCTCCCACCTCAAGAGCCGTTACAACTACGACTCCGCCTCAGCGATAAGCTTGAGATGTTAGAGAAACTCTACACCTTAGTGCGCCGTCATCCTGGACGCCGTGAGATTAAACTCACCATCGTCTCGAAACTCGCCGACGTCATCATCGATTCGGCGATACGGGTGGATAACAAGGTGATTGAAGAGTTAAGTGTTTTAGAAGATGTGGATGTGATTTGATCCATGAGAGAGCTTGAGAAACTTGAAGCCGAGATTTGCAATCTCGTAGAATTATCACTTTCCGATAAAACGTATTGCGATCAAGTTTCTTTTTTATTATCCGAAAAAACCATAGATAAAGCATGGAAACATTTTTTCATCGATATTCGAGATTATACATGCGTTATACACAGTGATGAAATCCGACATATCAAAAATGAGCACCATGATGATGTCTATCTCATCTGTAAAATTCCCTATTATCTTGAAAAGTTCGTAAAATTGGAACGGAATATTGTATCCGATAAAAAAACGGGCAAACCTGTAATATCTTTGATTTTTATCAAACGAAATGAGAATAATAGTGTCAAAATGGTAAAAACAAATCTGAGCAGAGAGAAGATTTTAAGATTAAAAACGCTTTTTGAAGTGGTGTAGCAGACCAAAAACTGCTACGATTTTACGGTTGTTAGCTAGTGCCTAGCCGAAGCTATCCTTTGCCTTACGTCCTAAACGAACTCCGATGGTCTTTAACGTTGACAGAGGCTATCTGTTGACTAAAATTATACGCCTTATTAACGATGATGTCAATAGTGGTTAATGAGAGTTGAAGAGGTGTATGTTATACGTCAAGCATTTCTAAGAAGGTAGGAAAATAGAATTTTCATGAAATTGGGTGAAAAAATACTATTTTAAGCAATACAGCATAAAATAGTCAAAATATTAGGATAGTAGAATGAGTAATGTTAAAGTCGATATAAAATTAAGACCCATAAGATTTGTTTTTCTTGTAAAGCCTAATGACAAAAAAAATATTCTTAAAATCTTTCAAATTAACACTTTTTTATGGGGTGGGAAATTCAATCCTATTATTCCATTTTTTAAACAAGTCCCAAAATGGTGGTCTAAACATGATCATCTAAAATATAATGCACAACAGATTATAAATGATTATTTGGATTTTTTTGAGCCAGATTTTATTGTCGAGGCAGAAAAAGGACTTGCAGACAATATTGATTTTGATAAAGATAGAATATTATCATTAGATAATATGTTGCATAAAGATGAATATAGAAGTCTTGATGAATATGGCTTAAATGTAAATGATTTGTATATTCATTTATATGAAAAAAAATATCAATTTGAAAGAAGACATAAAGTAGACATAGTAAATGTTATATCAAAAGAAAAATCTTTAAAGAATTTTATTTCTTGTACTTTTGGTTCTTTTCCAGAAGATGAAGACTTTTCTTATCTTGAAAAGAATTACATAGATATTTTTGAACCTGCTAGCATAGAGTTAGATGCTAAATCGCTCTTGGAACTTTACTCGTCCCAATATTTTGCACCTATAGATATTGGACATACACGAATAGATATAAATTTTTTCGAAAAAATGCCTGAACCTAGACTTTTTATTTTTGATCTCGAAGAAACTAAAGATTTGATAGATTTTTGGAATCTAAGAATTATTTATCGAGAAGTTATAGCAATACCAAAACAATGGATAAAGGAACTTTCTCCTTTTTGTAAAGAGTTTATTTTAAAACATCATCGTCCCTCTCCTTGGCAACCAGACTACATGTTGAATTCTACTACTATGTTTTCTCGTTCTATATCAGATGATGAAGCGAAAAATATCTATAGTCAATATATTCAAATTGATACATTAGGAGCAAACCATATACAACTTTGGTATCCAAATATCAAGCTAGAGCGATCTAATCAGATTCATGGATTGCGTCGGCCTATTTTAACTTATCAACAAGACAGTAAAGAAGTTAATTTATTGAATGAAGAAGATAGTCGAATATCTTTTGATATATTAGCACCTGACTTCTCAGAAAAATATGGCAATAAAGTTCGTTGGGCAAACGTTATAAATATTGAAGATTGGAGTTCTGAAAATAAAATAACAACCGTTTTCCCGACTAACTACAGAAATCCAATATTTCCAAAATTTGGAATTTTTAATAAACATTTATTGTCTACTACTGAAGGTTTGATTATCTTCCCTGAATATAAAGACAATAATGAGCATTGGAGATTAGAAAATGGCACAGTTGCTATAAACCAATGGCTAAAAGAATATGATATATCAGCTATAGTCTCGGATGCCGGAAAAGCTACTCAGCAAATAATAGAAACTATAGGTGGTGTAACTCAGGTTTGGAGCATCGTCAATAAAAATATTATCAAGACACTAGACGAAATGGCTAGAACGCCTCTTACAAGAAGTTTTCAAGTAAATAAATTTGAAAACATGATAAACAAAGATATTAAGAAACAAAAATGGATTCTTCCTCGTTCAGAATATTTAGCCAGTCAAAAAATAGTAGAACTTGGATTAGAAGTAAAATGTTCCAAATGTGATAGTTGGAGCTGGTATACACTCAAAGAACTAGATTATTCTCTTACATGTAGTCGATGTTTAAAAAAATTTGATTTTCCTATTACAAAACCATCTAAGTCTGAATATTCACGATGGTCATATCGAGTTATAGGACCATTCGCCATACCTGATTATGCTAGAGGAGGATATGCCACAGCTTTGACAATACATTTTTTTGAAAGAAGTCTTGATAACGCACGTAAACTAAAAATGACTTGGTCGGCAGGACAAGAATTAACACTGAAATCAGGTGAAAAAGCCGAAGCTGATTTTATCCTTTGGACTCAAAAACAAGAAATTCTAGAGTTAAATAAAACCACAAATATTGTATTTGGCGAAGCCAAAAGTTTTGCACAAGATGCTTTTAAAGATTCAGATATTGAAAAAATGAAATTACTTGCTGAAACATTCCCCAATTCTATACTTGTATTTGCTACGATGAAAGATCATGAAGAGTTTTCAAAAGATGAGATTAATCGTCTTAGAAAATTTGCAGAATGGGGTAGAAGATATAACACTAAGAATTATGAAAGAAGAGCACATATCATGATTTTAACAGGATTAGAACTTTTTATAGAAGATTATGCAGGATTTTCAAGTGTGTGGAAAAATAAAGGTGGTAAGCATCAGGAGTTAATTTCAGCATATACGGTTAACAATTTAAATAACTTGGAGATCTTAGCGGAGTTAACACAACAAGTTTATTTAGATATGCCATCTTACTAGTAAATAATTAAAAAATAGGGGAGTTAAAGTGGTGACCCCAAGGGGATTTGAACCCCTATGACCAGAATGAAAATCTGAGATCCTAACCATTAGATGATGGGGCCACTTTAAAAAAGAAAGAAGGAACTATTAATTCCTGAGCCGAAATTATAGTGTCTGTTTGCTGAAAAAAACCTAAATCACGATGAAATTGTCATCGTGAAAGTAGGGCTGTTTAATTAGTCGTTATAAAATGAGCGTAGTGCGCGAATAATAACGGCGTTTTTAGAGATACTTTCTGCTTTAGCATTGTCATCTACCAATTCATAAACATCAAGTGGCAAAGAGATTGAGAAAGTTTTAGTCTCAATTTTTTTACGTTTAGAGATCAATGAAGTGATGTTTTGAAGCATCTCAAGAATTTTTTTGGTATCAATCGGTTTTTGGATAAAGCTATTTACACCGACTTCGATAGATTCAGAGATTTTTTGAATATCGTTACTTGCAGAGATAACGATAATGATTTGTGACGGGTTGATTGAACGGATACGACGAGCAAGTTCAATACCATCAATCTCAGGCATAATAATGTCAACGAAAACGATATCCGGATTCATTTTTTCATACATACGAAGTGCTTCTGAACCATTGTATGCTGAAGTTACATCGGCGAAAAAGTTTTTAAATGTAGAGCTCAAAAGATCATTAGCAACCACTTCATCTTCAACTACCATTGCGGTAAGTTTTTTTGTTTGTTCTGTAAGCTGGATTAAATCAATATTCGACATAGGAAACTCCTTAGGTTATTTTGTATGACATGTTAAAAACTGTCATGGTGTTGGAATCGTGGTATTATATGTAAAAACAGTTATTAACAACTTTAAAAAAAGAGGTTAAATTTGTTTAAATTGTTGAAGCCATTCAATATTGTCATCATTCACCGTTTCTTGCTGTTTTAAAAGCGATTCAATGATGTGTATTAATGTCTCTTTATCCATAAATTCTAAAAGCGAAGGGTTAATCATTGTCGGTTTAACACCATCATATCGATTAAGCATATTTTGTATATCAAGAATTAATTGTTCTTTTGTTGATTCCATTCTATTTCTCCAAAAGTATCATTTGGTTAACATAATATAAATTATATTGAAACATTTGATAATATCTTTTCAAAAAAGGATTCGAATTGCTTTCTAAAAAAACTCTTAAGCCTCTCCCCGTTGGTGGTTTTAACTTCGATGTGCCAATTCCTCGTTACGGTAATAATTCTAAACCCCATCTAAAACCTGCCTATTTGAAGATTAATTTTTATGAACACGAAAAAATTCTTATCGATAAAATCCAAAAAAAAGTTATTGCAATTTTTAATGCAAATGATGTTTCTTTCAATGAACAAGAATTCTATCGCATTTTTACATTAAATATGGATAACCGCGAATTGTTACAAATCATGTTCAAACTCTACAAAGAGCAAGTTTCTTACTTGTATGGCGGTTTACAAAATGCTTCATAATCAAAACAAACACACGGAGGGTACAAATGAAACGACGTTAGATACACGAATTTTAAAAACGGTCGCAATGCTTATTATAGACAATGTTCCAAACATTACGGGCTATAAAATTGCTAAAGAACTCGGTTTAAATAGCTCCACTATTTATAGAAAATTAAATCAACTAACACAATAAAAAAGGTTAACAAATGTCAAAAGATACCCTACACCTAGATTCAATCAAAGATGAAGCACGTGAATATTCAAAACTAACTCGTACACATCTTTATAAACTTGCTTTTACTGTCATCAAACGTGACGAAGTTCTGGGAGGAATTAAAAAAGACCGAGAAACAAAACTGCCGATGGTCGATGAGCATGGTGAAGATGTTCGCTATCCATCAAAATACAAAATTGTTGGTGCATACAACGGTGGTCAAATGTCATTTTACGTCACAAAAGACCAATATGATCAAATTAAATTTAATGAACTTTATCTTGGCACAGGTTTTATCACTACGGTTATTGAATTTGGCGTTCCTACACTTATGCCTGAATTCTCTACAATCGAAGAGATTTAACAATGTCTATTCTCTCTTCCTTAGGTTCTCTCTTCGGGGGAGAGAATACACACGACACTCCCGATAGTTCTTTGATTATGGATAATTTTACATATAACGACACAAATTTTATTCGTACACCAACCCAATACTTTACAAAACCAGTTTATAAAACTCGTTGGAAGCAAATTAATTCATCCGAGTATAACTTTCAGCGTTCTGCTTGGATAAATTCAAATTCACTTAAAAAAGCAAAAACACAACTTTTACTGGAGATTTGAATGTCAAAAGATTCAATAACAACAAAAGACGGCTTTATCCTTAGTCTTTATGATGACGTTTTACATCCAAACTTCGGTATTGGTTACGTTACACAAATTATATTCAATAGTGCTTTTGTAGCTTTTGATGAACATCTTAACAGAGGTTCTATTCGTGTTCATATCTCAGATTTAGAGATTCACAATGGCTAAAAAAAATAACTATGACAACTTTTTAGCTTACCCTCCTCGTGATAATCGTTTTGAAAATGAAATTCCAGTAAGTGATAGAAAAATTCCTTATGGTGATTATTTTCTTTCTTCATGTACTTTTCAAAATTATCAATATTTTAAAACTAATCTTGGTTATTTTAAAAGGCTAAATCAATCAAAAAATATTGAAACAATTGAAAAAAAAGAGTTTGATGAGGCATATTCAAAGCGTGAATTTTTTGTTTTTTGTCCTCGTTTAGGTTCTCCCCAAGCTGGATTAACAAGGGGGTTTAAACGGTCTTTTTCACAAAATGAAAAAATCCTTTCCGACCTCCAAAACAAATACAAGGACGGCATTAAATGACTAAATACAAACTATTACTAAAATATTTTCTCCTCCGCTCTGAGATTAAATTCGGCAAATTTTCTAAAAAGGTTTTTTAAATGCTTTGCTTATCTCACCACGTCGATACATTCAAAGAAGCTTTTTACCTAAACGGTGACTGCATTAAATACAATGATTTTATCGAAGACTTGATTACTATTAAAAATCAAGCTCAAGAAATTAAAGATATCAACAACGAAAACCGTTTCATCCCTTTTACAATCGATGGTATTATGTGGCACGTTATGAGTACTTCCGTTACTGGTTACAGTGTTGTAATAAAAAACAATGATGTATCCATAGCTTTTAGAAAAAAGGGCAATACTTTATCCGACCGAAACCCTTCTGTTAAAATAGAATACCGTGCTCAATTTCTCGTATTATATGGACTCCAAGAAGCTCACAAAAAAATAAACGATTACTTTCAAAAAAACATACACAACGATTACCTCTCAAAAACTCAAGAAATTCATCTAGCATCGGACATCCAAGGTCACACGTTCACTATGTTCGATACTTTTTCTATTAAAACCCGTGCTCAAAAGAAATGGGGATATTTAGGTGAAGATGGTGATTTAGGTAAAGAATTCGTCTACACTTCCGACCGTCTCGAAACTCTCTATTTTGGCACTAGCTCAAACAAACTAAGAATTTACGATAAAACAGTTGAATTTAAAAAGAATCCCGATAGCCAACATATTGAAAAACTTTGGAAACTTAACAATGGTGACAATTATAAAGAACATAAAGACGTTTGGCGAATAGAATTTCAAATTCGTAGAGAAAAACTCAAACAACTTTTTACAGAAAACAAAGAACCCTACGACTATACAAAAGTCTTGCTCGAAAATCTTGACGGTCTTTGGAATTTCTTTATTACATATTTTTCATACAAAGACATTTCGGAAGAGGATTCAATAAATTTTATTCGTGGTTACCGCATAAAAAAAGACGGTACACCGAAACTTCTCACAAAAGAAGCTAAACGACAAATTCGCAAAAAAGCACCTATTCACCCTCTTTGGGAAAAAATTAAACATTTTTCAAGCAATAAACCGCCCTATTGGTTCCGATTTAATCAAGTTAAAGAATCTCAACCTGTCTATGCAATGAACGCTGTTTGTGGTCTAGTTTCAACTATTACGAAGCAATATGGAACGTTTACTCCCGAAATATTGCAAGAAGTTATTCAAAAAGCGGAAGATAGAAGTTACAAAAATAATGATATCGGATTAATAGATAAATCTTTCAAAAAACTACAAGATTATTTTGCAAAAGTTGAACAACAATCACGGCTAGGGCTTGATATTATCGAAACTCCTCAGGATTTTACCGATAATTTTAGCTTCTTCGTTTGGGATGCCTTAAGTCCTCTAAAAAATGGCTCTGTAGCCCAAAAAATATAAAAGGAGGTTTGTAATGCCTGTTATCATTACTCAAATTGTGCTCCCGTTGGCTTTGTACTTTGTACGTTCTTATCTCAACAATTCTGACTCATCAAAAGATGGTGAAGTTTTAGGTATTGTTAAAAAATCAATCGGTTATCTTGCTCAAAAAGATAATAATAACGTTTCCGATGAGTATTTTTCTACTATTAAAAAAACATGGGTTGAGGAGGAGTTTTAATTATGCTTTTTTTTGAATTTCAATCTTTTGATTCTACTAATCATTCTTTGACATTTTCACGTTATGACACTGTTGTTAATAATTTTATTGTCGAGACTTTTGATTTTATTGTTTGTTCTTCTTCTACTCTTGACCTTTCCACCGGTTATTTTTTCTTAGTCGATGATTCAATTTTTACTGCAAATCTTGATTTGCTTCTTCAAGATTATCCCGAATTTTCTGTGATCACCTTTGGTCTTCCTTTTCCTTACGAATTGCAATTTAATTCACCCCTTGGTACTTTTGGCTCTAATTTTACTTATGGTTTCGGTGCTTTCAAAGATTCTAATTCAATAATTTCTTATTTTGGCATTCAATCACCTGCGCCTACCCCTCTTCTATCTTTGGATGGTGAGAACTATTCTTATAAAGATAATGAATCTGTTTGGGTTTACCCTGAAAATCGCAAATATACTGTAAAGCGTTCTTATCTTATGCTTAGCGGTAATCGCGTTTTCTCTCCCGTCTACGAGTTACAAGACGTTAACGGTGATGTTCTTATCACTCCAATGGATTTCGTTACAAATATTGACCCCACAACAACTTCAACTCCATAAAAAATATGTTAAAATATTGCATCCCTCAAAAAAGGTTGCAATATGTCGATTCATGATCGTGATTACGTTAGAGATAAAGAATTTGATTATAAGAAAATGGAATATGTTAATCCATCTTTGTATAACAAATCAAAAGGCTTCAATGATTATTCTTTATTGCGTGATAAAAAAGACTTAAATGATAATGTAAGATTGCATAATAATTCTTCTAAATTTATTAGAATTTCTTTTTTTGTTTTGCTTTTTTTTGCTATCATTATTTTATTTAGCCGTTAATAGCAACAACAGGTTCACAATAATATGTTAAAATATTGCATCCCTCAAAAAAGGTTGCAATATGTCGATTCATGATCGTGATTACGTTAGAGCTAAAGAATTCGATTATAAAAAAATGGAATACGTTTTGCAAGTTGGAAAACGTTTAAAGAATTCCACTTTTGAATATACTAAATCAGGTGATTTATCATTGGAAATAACTAATAACAAATCTTCTGATTTTGAGCAAGATTTATCTCAATCAGAAATATTATTTTTAGAGGCACAAAGACATCGTTCTAACACAAAAAATGTTTTTATTCCTGATGATTGTCTTAGAAAATCTAGTTCAGTTTATACAGATAGGTCTCTTGAAATGCATTCTTTTCTTGAGGATAATAATCAGTTTAAAAATAAGCGTTTTTCTTATTCTAACGATAAAGCTTATCCTACCTTTTTATCTTCTAATAATTCTTCTTCTAATTTAGATGAGTCTATTTTTTTTTCATTTTCTACATTTAAATTTTTTGCTACAATTTTTTTAATGATATATTTTATTTATAAAATTACTTATTTTATATCTACTCACTAGTCGCTAATAGCGACTATCTAGCCCTTTTCTTCCCCTTATACGTTCCTTTATTGTCTTTTTAATGTCGCTATTCCTTTATTTTTAAAAAAATAACAAACTTCCAATAATAATTCATTGGAGTTTTTATGGCTTTTAATTCAAGTGTTACTTCTCCTTGGATGGAGAGAATGCTCAAGCAAATGCAGAAAGATTATAATACCTTTACTCCTCCTAGGAGTATGTTGGATTATATTTCAGAACCAAAATACGGTTGGGAAAATTTACGTTTAAAAAATTCTCCTTATTCTTCGATTGACTCGTTAACAAAGCCAACTGTTTTAAAAACAGCAGAACAGTTAAAAGCTGAGGCGGATTATTCTAAAATAATTAATGAAAAATGGTTAAAAGGTTCTGACGGTTCTATTGTTGATACTTCTTTAGATTTTATAGGTGGCAAAACAGGTGCAATTTTAACAGGTGCTCTTGTCGGTGGTACTTATTTAACAAATAAAGCTACTCAGATACAAAATCAATTAGACTCTACCCATAAATCTGTTTCTACAACTGTAGACAATTTAACTAAGAATTTGTTGTCACCTACAACTCCATTTGAGCCTCATTTCAATTATCCAGCTTCTACAGCACCTCAGTATCAGCCTCAAGCATTTATTTACAATCCTGACAATAGCCCTCCTTTAGTTTCGGGGATTATGAATAGCTCAGTAATGATTGCAAAAGCTATTGACGGCTTATCTACAACATTAAAAGAATCTTTTGATTTACAAAACGGTTTAGCATTACAAAATATGACAAATAGTTATGAGCAAAATGAGCGTTCTATTGCCTCTATTCTTGCTATTGCTAATTTTGTTAATGATATTGCAAACAATTTAAACGAGTACACTACTCTTGATGGTTTGCAGAAGGTTGCTGATTCAATTGCACAGTCTCAACCGATTGTTAACAATCAACAAAATGTTAACTTAGATGTCACTCCTGTTGGTTATGCTATTGATAATCAAACTAAATCTTTAGAATCACAAACTAAAACTTTTGAGCAAAAATGGAACGAGATTATCGCTGTTCAAAAACAAGTAAATGACACTATAGGCAATACTTTAAATTATGCTCCATTGACTGAAGCTATTAATACACAAACTGCTTTTCATGCTGATGTCGCTACTGCAATTAGAGAACAAACAACTTCACATGGTACACATTTAGAAAATCTCTCTAACTGGGCTTCAACAGCACACGAAAATGAGCTCTTTAAACAAGCTCCACAAACTCATTTAGATTCAGAAGGTTTTGCACTTGCTCCTGAAATGTCACCACAACAACTTCAAGCATACAACAATGCTCAAAATGTCAAACTTACTGACGATAAAAACACAATAAAAATTGAGGATGATGACTTTCGCCCTCTTCCTGACCCTTCTTCATTTTTCCCATTTATCCCTTTTGTTGGACGGGATTACGTTTTTAATCCTGATACAGAAATCGATGGTATTGACCATAATGTATTTATGCCTTTAAATATGGGGGCTAATCAATGACTCAGGGTGTAGGTTTTAATACTGTTCAAAACATGGCTGAGGATGTCACTATGATGGTGGGATATTCTCTTTTTAATGAGTTTATACATGATAAGCTTTCTAAGTATCTTCCTGCTGAATATGATGCAAACGGTAAAGAAAAAATGAATATACCTTTGGAAGTTTTGAGCGGTGGTGGATCTTATCTTTTTACGTCTGCAACTATGAAACTTATTCAAAAAGAAGAAAAATTTCTTGAGTATCTTTTCGCAGCGGGTGAGGCTGTAATTATTGTTCTTTATGCTCGTAATAAAAACTGGATTGAATCAGCAAAAGCAAAAATTGGCGCATTGCGTGGCTACAAAGCAGTAACTAAAAAACAATCTCATGATTCTCAAACCGATGTAACTAATAGTTTTGTTGGTCAAGTTTATCAAGCAATGCAAACGATCATACATGGCAGAGATTCTTCTAGTGTCACGGATACAATCCAAGCCGGAACTGCTGAGCAAGAACATGCACTTAATCGTGAAAACACTAACTTAAATTTTGCAAAAGCTAACAATGACGCTTTTTCTAAATCTCTTCTTTTAAAAATTGCCACGGGCGGTTTCACTCAAACTGATGAAGCAATTTTAAAAAAAGTTATTGGACGTTCTGATTTTGCAACAACTCCTATAGATCATAACGAATTAAACAAAATAAAAGAATTTATGATAATTACGGACTCAAACGGTAAATTTGTCGGACTTACTAAAGTCTTTACAGAGCTTTTAAATGGGCTTGCATTTATAAATAAATAAGGAAAAACAAATGGCTGACACTACAACTCCCGATACTCGTGATATTTTTACAAAAGAGCTCGATTACTTACACGATCATCAAATGTTATTAGAATTTATAGCTTTCACTCTTGCAGGTGGTAATGCTGTCAACTCATTGGGTTTGAAATTTCATACTATCAATTTTCAAACGGCTACACCGCAACAATGATAATATCACATTCATACATCGATCACAAGCTTTTGCTTTTTGATTTTTTTGGAACTGGTTACGCCAATGGTTTTCATACTGTGGGATTTATTAATAAATTGATAACTAACAATTCGGGATTTTATCTCTCTTATCAAAACAATTATTTTTATCTCAATTCTAATACGGTTATGTATCATTACACTGGTGTACAACAGTATGCAGGTTTTAATAATATGATCTTAAATGTTTTAGAAAACTTAGGCGATACTACCCTTTTAAGTTCAAAGTTCCTTAGCGAATTTTCTCATGCTGACCAAATTTTATTTTGTCAATCTTTGCAAGATGAGCAATTAAAACTTTATTATGAGCCATTAAATACAGAATTTCCTATAATTTTTAATCTTGTTGGCGGTGGTTCTTCTTGTCCTAAAATTGTTTGCTATGCACTTATTGATTATAAATCACTTTTGACACTTTCGTTATATCCCTATTTTAACCTTATCGATGATAGAAATTTAGACTACTCAAGTGGACGCTCTTATAACATTCACTTTGATTACTTATTTAATTATCGTTATGATAATTATGATATTTTGAATTCGGGTAATCGTCGTACTTATGAGTTTTTCAGTGATTTTTCAATTTTTAAGCCAAACAATCTTCTTTCCTCTGTTTATACACTTATGCATCTAAATGGTCACGATCAGTCATTATTTAATAATGCAGTAAATTTCAATTCTTGTTCAATGATTCATAATGTTGACCATTTTAATTTTTATAATAAGTATGTTAATGAGTTAAATAATCGATTTAATAATTTATTACAAGGAGTTATCTAAATGCCTAAATATCGCGTACAACTCAAACAGGGTTCACGTACCATAGTAAATAATATTGAAGCCAAAAGCGTTCAGGCTGTTATCCAATTTTTTGAAACTCTTACCACAATGAAAGTAACAGAGGTTTTAAAGATTGAATATGAAAATAATACCCTTCAACCCATCGACGATATGCAATATTATCCTCTTGGCAAGTTTATAGCAAGAAATGAATCATCATCTAAATCTCACCAGTTTATATTACAAAATATTAAACTAACAAAGAATAGTGATGATGTGGATAATTTAGCTCGTCTTTGTCTTGAGATCGATGGTTTAAACGTTACTTCAACTTTTGCAGGACTTCTTAAAAACAAATTGGTTTAATTATCATTCTCTTTCCCCTCTCCCCTTTTGGGCGAAAGGGGACTATGTCCCTCTGAAGCCCAAAATCTTCTTCTTTTTTTCTCTTGGGGTTTTTAGGGGTTTACCCCTAATCAAGCGGAGCGCAACTGCTCTTAACACACTTATTTAAACACGATGAGCTTTTCTGAGGGGATAGTAGCTTTCCACCTTTGGCACTTTCACCCCTCATTTTCCCTGATAAATCAAACACTTTTTGCTTCTTTACAGTATCCGACGCGTACGGTTCGAGCCAATAAATTTAAACTTACTTTTCTTTTTAGTCGCTAATAGCGACATATTACCCTTTATAGCTTCCAATTACACGGCTTTAAAATCCCTCTCATGTCGCCATTCCTTTATATTAAAAAATATCAAATAATTTCGATGTTTTAAAAAAACAATCTTTGCAAAGATTCAACGATTGCGATTTTAAGCTAAAAAATAAAAGGGGACAAAAATGTCTTACATTTCACAAAGCGTTAAAGGTGTTCACCGCACTAATAACAAGATGATGTCTAAAAATGATGAAAATGTGCTTTTTTCTTTAATGGAGGGGAAAGTAGAGTTTTTTAAATCTATCGGAACGGGGGGAACTTCTTTGCCTTCTGCTCCTACAAAATTGAAAGCTTTGAAGTTTGGAATCAGTGACCCTGATCTTAAATTAAGTGCTACTGCAACACTTAAACACATCAAAGCGTCAAAACACGCAGGTGATGTTTTTGCGTTGGTCGGTCTTTTCGATGCTGATTATGTTGCAACAACTTCCGCTAAAAAAATCAAATTGATTCATCAAGGAGCGTAATATGAAATCTATGATTAAAAACAAACTTGGTGACACTACTTTAACAAGTTATTTGCCAATGACGGGCGCAAACGCTGTAACTCTTATGGAAGCTGTTTCTGAAGGTACTTACGAAGTATTTGAAAGCGATGGCGGTCAAGTTGGTACAGATGCGGGTGTAACTTTATGTTACGATGTTAAAGTACAACTTCGCGATAGTGCAACAGGTAAAAAAGATTACCTTAACATTCTTGCAAAAAGTTCTGTTAGTCCTGAAGAGATTCAAACCGCACTTACTGGTATCACAATCAACATGATTAAAGTTGACGAAGTCGTCGTACTTCTCTATTCTCCTATCACCTTCTCTTAATGAGAGGGGGATACCTACATGGAATTTACACAAATTTCTTCCGCTGTTGATATAATCAAAGCGATTATTAATAACGATTTAAGTCCCGCTCTCTCTGATTTGGCACAAAATACTTCTACAATTGATGAAATTATTTCTTCTGAAAAGGCACTTTTAAACGAATTAATAATTATTTCTTCTGTTTTAGATGGTTCTACTATGAAGGGTGATAAGGGTGATAATGGTTCAGACGGTTTAACAGCTTATCAAATAGCATTAAATAATGGCTTTATAGGTACTGAGCAAGAATGGTTAACTAGTCTCATTCCTCCTATTCCTCCATGCATTTACGATCCTATCCTTTGCGAAGCTACGGCTGATTTTGTTGTAACTTCTGTAACCCCCTCCCCCATCGAAGGTTTATCTTATGCCGTCAAAGCAGGTGAAGTTTACGAGATTATGGGAGCGATTGAATTTCTATCAACCGTTGCAACAACGGGCGTTTCTGTACAGTTAAATAGCCCCTCCGCCAGTGTCAATTTTGTTGATATAGATATCCCTACATCACATCTTGATGGAATTCAAACTATCGTAAATCAGTTTCCAAACTTTATTTACAATTCAAATGTTTCCAAAGTCGTTGGAACTGGTGTAACGGCAATTAATCAATATCTTACTGCAATAGTTCGTGGTTTTATTGTTGTAGCAAATAACGGAAATATCACTTTGTCAATCGGTACAGAGGTAGCAAACTCTACTGTCCGCTTCCTATGGGGCAATTCAAAAATGATTTTACGAAGGGTTAAATAATGCATATCGATATATCAGTTTTACTAACAATTCTTTTTGGTGCTATAGCCTTTATTGGCTATCTCGGTAACGTACTCGTTAAAGGCGTTTCATGTTTAACGACTCTTAAAAAAGATATTGAATATATCAAGCTCAATCAAGCAGACATTATCAAAGACATCGAAATAATCCAAAAAAAGGTTTATAAATGATTCAACTAAAATTCTTCAAACTCTCAGAGTTTACGTGTAAATGCGGATGCGGTCTTAATAATATGCAAGATGCTCAACTTCTCAAACTTGATAAAGCCCGTGAACTTGCTAACATCCCTTTTTCTGTTAATTGCGGTACACGTTGCCCAAAACATAATAAAGATGAAGGCGGAGAGGATAATAGCTCACATTTGAGAGGTCTAGCTACTGATATATCAGCAAAAACAAGTCAAGAAAAATTCTTAATCATTTCCGCTCTTTTAAAAGTCGGATTTAAGCGTATTGGTGTCTATTCAACTTTTATACATTGTGATAGTGATACAACTCTTCCACAAAATGTAATTTGGCATAAGTAGTTTTTAAGCTTTTTAGAACTAACATTCTTAATCTCAAATTCAATATATGTTTATATTTGGTAGTCCAAAAAGTGGTTAACAATAATATAAATTATATTGAAAAATACTCATACGACTTTGTGGGCGGTAACAAGAAATATCGGATAATTTTGCACCTCTTTTTCAACTGTATACGCATGATGAAATCGAACATTGCTAAATCCAGCATTTTCAATGATAGCACGAAGCGTTTCACGTTCAAAACCAAAATGGTAAACGCCATCATTTCCATGTGAATGAAAGCTTCCATCTTCAGCTTCAAGATCAGCGATAGCAACAAAACCATCTTTTTTTAGATGGGTATAAAACGTATCAAAAAGTTTTTGGGTATCTTCGACATGATGCATTGCCATAGAGCTTACGATTCCATGAAAACGCTCTTCTAGCGGATTTGCTAATATATCTTGACATATCGGTTTTACCTCTACACCATCACTGTTCTTTAATTCAATCTGTTCGAGCATATTAATCGATACATCAACTCCGGATACGGAACGTACATGAGGGCGAACCTTAAAACTTAAAAGACCTGTTCCAGCCCCAAAATCAAGTATATCCATCGTATTTTTTAAAGCTATACGATTACTCAGTGTTTGAAAAACAGAAGAAGCTATGGATGTACGCATATCTCCTTTATCCCATGTAGATGCAGCATTGTTAAAACGTTCCGTCATATATTTCCCTTAAAATACAAATAAAAATAGATAGATACTGCATCCCATAACAGAAGTTAAGGTTAGGGCAGCAAAAATCCATCTTCCAATCCGTTTATGATTCGTTTCCCCTAAGTGCCCTACTCTTTTAAATGTTTGATATGATGAAATCATTAAATAAATCCATCCCCCAACCGCCATTAATGCAATAAATACATGCACTAATAAAAAGAGCAATAAAAAATCATACGAGAGTCCGGACATCTTAACGTATTCCACAAATCCACCGCTGATACGGACACCAAGTTCAAAAATTAATACCATGACTATTGTCATTGCTAAAATAACTATTTGAGAGCGGTAATGGAGTGTAATATTCCCTTTTATTGCCTGATAAATTGAGGTTGCTAACAAGAAAGGTAGCAGTGCGAAATAGAGGGTAACCAAATCCATATAGAATGGGGCCTTAGTTCCTAAAAATCCGGGTTCAAAAAACATAATAATCCATCCATGCTAATTTTTAGTATTATAGGATAAGAAAGATTTAGTAACGATAATTTTTATTTACTGCTTTAGAATTCTAAATTATAAAAACTCTTTGTGTGTGTTATGCTATAATTTCAAAAAAATTTTAAAGGCTGCACAATGTTAACCGATCGCGTAAATACTCTATCAGAATCGATTACCATCGCTATTTCAACTTTAGCTCAAGAGCTCAAAGCATCCGGAAAAGATGTTATCAGCTTTTCAGCAGGTGAACCTGATTTTGACACTCCACAAGTGATCAAAGATGCTGCCATAAAAGCTATCAATGATGGTTTTACTAAATATACCGCTGTTGATGGTATACCTGAATTAAAAGCAGCAATCGCTTTAAAACTCAAACGTGATAATGGATTAGAGTACAAAGCTAATCAAATCATTGCAAATAATGGGGCAAAACACTCTTTGTATAACCTTTTTGCGTGTACTATTCAAGCTGGAGATGAAGTAATCATCCCTGCTCCGTATTGGGTTACTTATCCTGAACTTGTTATGTATTGTGGTGGTACTGTCGTAGAGGTTATGACAGATGATGCAAGTGGTTTTAAAATGACCCCTGAACAACTCAAGGCTGCTTTAACACCTAAAACCAAAATGATTATTTTGACCTCTCCATCAAACCCTACAGGTGCCGTCTATACACGTGATGAGCTTGCTGCTCTTGGAAAAGTATTAGAGGGGACAAACGTTATCGTAGCTAGTGATGAGATGTATGAAAAATTGATTTATGATGGAGAATTTACCTCTGCCGCAGCGGTCAGTGATGACATGTATCAACGTACTATCACTATCAACGGGTTAAGTAAATCGGTAGCCATGACCGGATGGCGTTTTGGGTATATGGCGGCTGCAAATACCGAAATTATCCAAGCAACTAAAAAACTACAAAGTCAAAGCACTTCTAACATCAACAGTATTACTCAAAAAGCGGCTGTTGTAGGTCTCAACGGTGCAGCTGACAGCGATATCGAAGCAATGCGTGTGGAGTTCAAAGCTCGACGTGATGAAGCGGTAAAACTCTTTAATGAGATCGATGGTTTATCAGTTCTCTCTCCTGCCGGTGCATTTTATTTGTTTGTAAATATTAAAGAAATCAGTAATGATTCCATGCAGTTTTGTAAAGAGTTGCTGGAAAATCAAGGAGTTGCGGTAGTACCGGGTGTAGGATTCGGTAGTGAAGGGTATTTTCGCTTTAGTTTTGCAACCGATATTGAAAGCATTCGTGAAGGTATTAAACGTATTGCTACATTTGTAGTAAGTAAAAAATAATTACCTCGTCACCCTGAAATTTATTCAGGGTCTCAAAGTCTATTTTATAGATTTTAAAGCTTCAATTACTTCATCAATATTTCCTAATGGAAGGTGAACTTTCCATTCAGGGTTTTTAGCATCACCGGAGAGTGAAATCCCGATACTGGCAACACTGTCACTTCCCTCACCATAGGGTGTATCAATTTTACTAACAGCTATGACCCCTTTTTTTGTCCCGTTTAATGGTATTTCTTTAATAATAGATGCAGATGAGCCCACAAACAACTCCTAATAATTTAGATATTTAAAGAGTGTATCGGGATTTTTGCTAAAAAAAGCTTAAAAAAATCGTTATTGATTCGAGGTTGCAGTTTGTGTAGCATTACCATAAATAAATGCATACATTTTGCGATAATATTGTTCATTACGTGTACGATCCGTCGCACTAAAATGGTGATAACGTCCCAAAGTTTCCCAAGAATACCCAAAACTCTTTACCAAACCAGTTATTATCTGATTCGCTTGTTCTCGCTCTATGGCATCAATAAAGTAATCAATTAGGTTAGGATTAGGATGGTATTTATAATTAATCTGATAGGGCCCAAGATCAAGATTGGTTATTCCGCCATTGATTAATGCTTGAGCTTGTGAAGAACACTCTTCAGGTGAGTTACATTTAATGATATGTCCATTGACAGCAAAACCTGCCGCTTGTGCCCGTTGAGCTTCTTCAATAGCATTAATACGTATGACATTTGGATTACATTGACCATCTGCTTCTTTTAAACATTCACAATGTCTAATAGCGTCAAGGACAATATCAGGCATACGAACACCGGAAGTATCAATATCAGCACTCAATAAATGAGTAGAGAGAATTAATAAACTACCTAGTTTTTTCATATACCGTATCCCCTTTGCTTAAGATTGTAATATTTTAGCCAATTTTGCTTGAAGTTTCAGCCATAATTTATGTTCCATCAGAGGAAATCCACTGTAGACTCCCCCTACAGTAATGTTTTTTGTGACACCAGCGCGGGCAGCAAGGGTTGTAAATGGAGCGATAGTGAGATGACCTGCAACGGCACTTTGCCCTCCCATCACCACATTTCTTCCCAAAGTAGTCGAACCGGCAATACCTGATTGGGATACCATTATAGTATGTTCACCCACAACACAATTATGACCAATTTGGACGAGATTATCAATCTTTGTCCCTTTTTTAATAATAGTAGAACCAAAAACGGCACAATCAATCGTCGTATTTGCTCCAATTTCAACATCATCTTCAAGTATAACATTACCATTTTGATAGAGTTTAACATGCTCACCGGTTTTAGTATGAGCATATCCGAAACCATCGCTACCGACAACACTTCCGGCATGAATCATGACATTATTACCTAAAATACAATCACGGTAAATGGATACATTCGGATAAAGGATAACATTATCTCCGATAAGCACATCACATCCTACATAAGAACCCGCCATAATAGTACAATTTGACCCTATTTGTGCACCATTTTCGACATGGGCTGTAGGATAGATAATTGTATTTTCACCAATAACAGGAGAAATATCACTTGTAACTATCGGTTTAGAAAAAAGTTTAGAAAGTTTTGCAATATCCAGATAAGCCTCTTCACTTGCCAATGCAATAGCACTAGAAGGGAGCAAACGTGCTTTTGAAGAGGGCAAAATAACAGCAGAAGCTTTGGTAATAGCCAAATCTTTTTCATATTTTGAGTCGGATAAAAAAGATATTTCCCCCTCAACCGCATCTTTAAGGGTATTCATTTTAGTGATAAGGCAATTATTTTCAATGACAATATCAAATTTTAAAAAATCAACAATCTCTTGAAGGGTCATTAGCGCTCCAATGCAACGGAACCGCTGCGAACAATCTCTTTAGGATGAAAACGTTTGATTGCTTCGAGAAAGTGCCCTACTCTCGTCGGCTCATCCGCAACCATAACAATCATTGTATCACTTCCGACATTGACGATACGTCCATTATAAGCATGTGCAAGAGCTTCAATATCTCCTAATGATTCATTAAGAGGAATTTTTACCATTGCCATCTCTTTTTCTACTAAATCGGCATGTTCGTAAACTTTTAAAACAGGGATAAGTTTATGCAATTGTTTGATAATCTGCTCTATTACCTTGAGCGATCCTGCTGTAACGATAGTTACGCGAGAGTATTTTGATTCCGGTATCGGTGCAACGGTAAGAGATTCAATATTGTATCCTCGACCCGAAAAAAGACCAGAAATACGTGAAAGAACACTGGCCTCATTTAAAACGATAACGGAAATAACGCGACGTGCTTGTTCCATTATTTATCCTTGTATTCTAACATCATATTAAAGAGTGACCCGCCTGCCGGCACCATAGGCAATACGTTTTCAAAACGGGCTACAACAACATCAATAAGTGCAACAACGTTTTTCTCAACAGCATCTTTTAGGGCTGCATCAAACTCCTCTTTGGTGGTAACACGGTACCCCAACCCACCAAAACTCTCAGCCAATTTAACAAAATCGGGTTGTACGGAAAGATCGGTTTGTGAATGGCGTTTATCGTAAAACATTGTTTGCCATTGACGTACCATTCCCAAAAAATTATTATTTAGAATAACATTAATTACGGGAAGCTTGAACTCAACAGCGGTCATCAATTCTTGAATATTCATCATAATAGAACCATCACCGGTAATGTTAATACTTACACGCTCCATATCAGCCCGTTTAACCCCAATAGCTGCCGGAAAACCGTATCCCATGGTTCCCAATCCACCGGAACTGCTCCATTGACGAGGGCGAGAGAATGGATAAAACTGGGCTGTCCACATCTGATGTTGTCCGACATCGGTAGAGATATTAGCGTCATCCCCTAGCAACTCACCGATACGTTGAATAACCCATTGAGGCTTCAAACGATCTCCCTCTTCTTTATAGGAGAGTGGGTGTAATTTGTTAAAATTTGCAATGGTATTGTGCCATGGTTGATAACGCAATGGATCAATTTGCTCTTTTGCAAGGGGCATCATCTGCTCTAATACATTTTTAACGTCACCAACGATGGGAAAGTGTGCATTAACCAATTTTGAAATACTTGCCGGATCAATATCGACATGGATAATTTGGGCATTTTTGGCAAACTCAGAGAGTTTCCCCGTAACACGATCATCAAAACGAGCACCTAAACCAATAACGAGGTCAGTCTCTGACATTGCCATATTAGCGGCATAAGAACCGTGCATTCCAAGCATTGAAATAAGTAAAGGATCACTATGATGCAATGTTCCGCGAGCCATAAAGGTCTCAACTGCCGGTATTTGTGTCATTTTAGAAAATTCGCGAACCAATTCAGCTGCATTAGCGTTAATAATCCCACCACCGAGATACAAAAGTGGTCGTTTTGATGATGCAATCGCCTCTATCGCTTTTTTGATTTGGCGCATATTCCCTTTAACATTAGGTTTATAGGTCTCTAGTTCAACCTCTTTTGAATAATCAAAAAGTGCTATTTGTGCCGTTACGTCTTTAGGAATATCGACATGAACAGGACCTGGACGTCCGGTACGAGCTAAATAAAATGCCTCTTTTAAGACACGGGGAAGATCATTTGCATCGGTAACAAGATAGTTATGCTTGGTACACGGACGGCTAATTCCAACTGCATCTATCTCTTGGAATGCATCAGTTCCGATTAACGACATCGGGACTTGTCCACTGATAACCACTAGAGGAACTGAGTCCATATACGCATCCGCGATACCGGTGATAGCATTGGTAAAACCAGGACCTGACGTAATCATGGCAACGCCAACTTTACCAGACGCCTTGGCGTATCCTTCAGCTGCGTGAACGGCTGCTTGTTCATGACGTGTTAAAACGTGCTGAAAAGAACTCTGTTTGTAAATTTCATCATAGACGTTCATAATTGCACCGCCGGGATAGCCGAAAATTACTTCAACTTCTTCAGCGATAAGGGCTTCAATAACCATTTGTGCACCACTTATTTGCATGTCGTCTCCTTTAACTAAAAATATCATTTATGATTGTGAAAAAAAAATTACAGAATTATAGAAGATAATTACTATGAATTACGTTAAATGGGGAAACTCTCACTAAAAAAATAATCCAGTGCGACCCCTTCGCGTAAACCGTCATCTATAACAATTCCTTTGTCTACACCAATTGCCTTAAAAAGTGTTTGTACCATCAAAATACCGGTAGGAATCAGCCCTTCACGACCTACACCGACATAATAAGCACACAAAGATGTATCCATTTCACTTAACTCTTTAAACGTTTGAATGCAATCTTGCATAGTGATCGTTGATCCATTTATATTTTTTGGAGAATACGACTCATACGACATGCCCATTTTGTAAGCGGCAATAGTTGTCGGTGTCCCAGCTGTCAGAATAAGAGGTTTGACACTCATTGCCAAATTTTTTGAGTTGATAAAATCCGTTATATTAGATGCAAAATCAGCTAACAATCGTGATAAAGGTGTATGCAATGATTTTTCATGCATAGTTAAGATACCAATATTTAAACTAGTAGAAAAAACTTTCTTATCATGCATCAATGTAATTTCACTCGACGCTCCACCAATATCTACTAAAATGAACTCTTCAGTTGTTAGTTGCAATAAATTTAAGCGATTTTGAACTGCTAAAAGGGTTAATCTTGCCTCTTCAATCCCATCTATAACGGTAAAATGTACGTTACATCGTGTCGCAATCTCACTTAAAACTTCTTTTTGGTTGGTTGCCATCCGAATAGCAGCTGTTGTGACACCTACTATTGTTTGATTTCTAAATTCAACAACCTGTTTGGCTTCGGAAAATGCATCTACAATTCGATCTACTGCTTCATGACTTACTTGACCTGTTAAATCAAGCGATTCAGCGGTGCGGACAATTTTTTCAAAACTTTTACCCCAATTCAATCCGTCGAATTCAATAAAACGGATGGTATTTGAACCTAAATCAATAGCTATCATCTAATCATATTTTGACGGTAATATCGGGTACAAGCATTGAGGGAGACCATGTATCCAAATCACCTTTTTTAACCATTTGTATATCCATTGAACTCTCATATTCACGCTTAAAGATATTGAAAAAATAAAGTATATACTCATCAAGACCAAACATTGCTACATAATTTCGGATTCCTGTTTCAAGTACAGATAATGAGGCATGAGCACGAAATTTTTCTTCAAGCTGAACAGAATAACATTGAGCAAAAACACTCCCCATCGCCGAGTGTTTTGCACTGATAGGGAGATAGAACTGAAATTCGTTGCGTAGTCCATCAACATCACCTTTGAGAGCATATCGGAGAGCAGAATCAAGTGTTTTATTCCATGCACTTTCAAGTTTTTGTGCCTCTGGTGTATCATAGAGGAGCGGATATGAAGAGAGATAGGCAAAAGCATTCAGATAATTTTCAGAGGTAATTGCATCAAAGAAAAGGTGTTTAACTCTAATTGTCTCTAATAATTCGGTGGCTTCCTTAGAATAATCAGGAAAATAGATTAAGATTTCGCACCCTTTTTTTGCAGTTGTATAATCCCCCTCTTGATAAGCTTTTACAGATTGAATATAAAGTTTATCCGCATATTGCATGACGCTGTTGTATTCAGAAAACTCTCTTAAAAATGGATGATTTCTAATCAAATCGAAGAATTTAATAAAATTACGGGAAGCAATAACTTTTTTAAAATACTCATAAAGACGTTTCTCGGCAAAAAGTTGTTGAATCAAGACTGTTTTTTCCGATATACCTCGATAAGGTGCAAGGAGCGTTCGTGCTTGATCTTCTCCAGTTACTCCCAAAATAAGCTCTTGCGCTTTGGAAAAAAGTTTTTTCCATCGTGCCTCCATTTGTCGATACGGTTCTGAATCTTGGAAAACAGAATATTGTTTTGCCATGGTATACGCCAAAGGAAACCGCCCCTCTTCAACACATTTTTGAAATTGGGAGTATTTTTCATAATCACGTAAAATCTGAGTTATCAACCCATTTTTATTTGTGATTCCGCTAAAAAGATCAAGAAGCTCTTTCGCTTTGACTTTGTCACCTTTTTGCAAATAGAGTTTAGCTTTTGTCAGAATATCTTGCCAAATTTTTTCAACTACTTCATAAGGTTTTGAATACAAAAGCATCGGATTGTCATCTAATAGTAGATAAAAAGCTTTGTAGTTCCGTTGACGCAAGAAATTCATTGAAGCATCTTGATCTCCAAATAGTGAGTAAAAACGGACACTTCCACCCATTGTCCCGATAGCAAGACGATAATCATCTTCTACAAACACCATTGAAGTAATCTCTTCAGACTCTTTAAGATAGCGCTGTTTCACCAATTCCATTGATTGCATATCGTATAATCCGACATATCCTAGTTTAGTACCTACAAATACAAAACGTTTATCACTACTGATACACATTGCAGTAATCGTGTCATTCATTTTTGGCAAACGTTTTAATAATCGTCCGGTACGGATATCCCAAACAATCAGACCGCCCTCTTTTTCTGCTGATAAAAGACGAATCTCAGGCAAAAATACCATTCGTACAATAACACTGCCATGACCTGTAAGTTTCATAGGATGCTTCATTGTTGCAAGATTCAGGAGATTGATACTTCGATCAAAACTTCCCGTAGCAATCCACTGTCCACTGTCATTAAAAGCAACGGTAGTAACAAAATCGGCATGTGGAGGCATCGAAAAGACTAATTTCGCTGTTTTTAAAGCCCATACAAATACTTTTCCGTCTTGTCCACACGTTACACAATAGCGGCTATTAGGATCAATTGCGACACTCTCTATTTCACCTTGATGTCGACCTAGTTTGTATAAAAGTTCTTTTTTATTGGTACTAAAAAGGGCGGCTTGATTGGTTTTTGGGATAATAGAGATTGAAAAATCACCCTTATAAGAGACATCAACGACAAAGCTTGATAACCGTTCATGAACAAGATTACTTTTAAATCCCCCAACCACTTTATAATCTTGGATCGTAATTATCCGTAATGTAGTATTCGCATCGAGAATCGCAAGCGATCCGTTTGATAGCATTTTTAGTTGTAGTATGGGTGTTTTAATATTCAGTACTTTTAAAACATCCATGGCTATCTCCTTTAGTTTTCTTCACTGCTTAAATAGCGGTGTTCATGCAATAATTGACGGATTTGCGACTGATGTTCTTCACCTTTGGTCTCCAAATGTATTTTTACATTAGCATCCCCATATGCGAGCGATGTAGAGGTGCGATCGTACTCAATATGGACAATATTGGCATTCAACTCTTGTAGCATTCGTGTGAGTTGCATAAGAGAACCGGGCTTGTCGATCAGAGTAACGATGAGTTTCATTTTACGTCCAGATTTAATAAGCCCTTTTTCGATGATGATCGAAAGCAACGTTACATCCATATTGCCTCCACTTAAGACAACGCCCACTTTTTTACCTTGAAGATGAGGAAGCTTGTGGTGGAGCAATGCGGCAACCCCTGCGGCTCCTGCCCCTTCAACAACTAATTTTTGTCGCTCTAATAAAAATAAAATCGCATTAGCTATCTCTTCATCATCAACACTTATGAGACGATCAACCGATTCTAAAATGTGTGAAAGGGTAATAGGCGAGGTATCTCTTACTGCAATCCCATCAGCAATGGTGCGTACATTGAGACTATCAATAGGCTGTTTTGCCTCATACGATTCTCTCATAGCAGGTGCCCCTAGTGCCCCTATTCCGATCACTTCAACATGAGGAGATCGTTGTTTGATGCACGATGCCATGCCCGAAATCAAACCGCCACCGCCGACTGGAATAACAATCGCATCAAGATCGGGAATTGCATCCAACATCTCTAATGCTATCGTCCCCTGACCTGCCATCACTGCTTCATCAGCAAAAGGATGGACAAAAACCATCCCTTCTTTTTGACCATAATCATTTGCATAAGCATATGCTTCGTCATAATTACTACCTGCCAAGATCACTTCCGCACCATAATAGCGGACACCGTTAATTTTTGTCAGTGGAGTAGATTCGGGCATAACAATCAATGCGTTAATCCCAAATATTTGTGCCGCCATTGCAACACCTTGTGCATGATTTCCGGCACTTGCAGCAATGACCCCTAATGAACGTTCATGTTCATTTAGAGAGGCTATTTTGTTGTAGGCACCACGTATTTTAAACGCACCGGTTACTTGTAGATTCTCTTTTTTTAGATAAACTTCACACCCGCTTTGTTCACTCAAACGAGGAGCGTATGAAAAAGGGGTCTCCACTACAACAGAGCGGATACGTTCATGCGCATCTTGTATCGTCACTAAATCGATCAATGGTATCCTTTTATGCATGGATGAGTCGATGCTCAACCATACTGCAATGATTTTGTACTACTTTCATCCCTGCATTCTCTGCAAATTTGGCCGCTTCGTTATTGACTATCCCTTTTTGGCTCCAAAAAACTTTAACATCTCCCCGTTTAACACACGCTTCTGCAATCATTTGCAACGCGTCGGGTTTACGGAAGATATTAACCATATCGACAACATCAGGAATCTCTTCAAGTGAGCGGTAAACCTTTTCACCTAAAATAGACTCTTCTTTAGGATAAACAGGGATAATTTTATAACCCGCGTTCTGTAAATACTCTGCAACACGATAACTATCTTTTGTCGAATCAGGAGAGAGACCTAAAACTGCTATGGTCTTAATTGTTGACAAAATTTCTTTGATTTCGTCATTACTTGAGTTAACACTCGGAAATTCGCATTCCATAAAACTCTCCTAAAAATTCTATAATTAGAGTTATTATACCCAAAGAACGGCAGAAGACTAACAAAATTTAAATTTTCAGGGTATAAAATAAGCGCTGAGTAAAAATGTGCCATGCTTAAAACTCTTTCTGCTAAAATTCCATCCATAATTTAACCTAGGAACTTTTAATGCTTCGTTTTGCCCCAAGCCCGACAGGTGATATGCATATCGGCAATCTCCGTGTGGCACTTTTTAACTATATTATGTCAAAACAACGTTCTGAACCTCTTTTACTTCGGATTGAAGATACTGATCAAGAGCGCAATATTCCCGGCAAAGAGGATGAAATATTAGCGATTTTAGCCCTTTTTGGGATTGAGCATCAAGAGCATCAATTTCAAAGTAATAATCTCCGTTTTCATCGTGCTATGGCACTGCAACTGTTACACGACAAAAAAGCATTTAGCTGTTTTTGTACCCCCGAAACTCTCGAAGCCTCTAGAGAAGCGGCAAAAGAGAATAAAACAGCCTACCGTTATGATGGACAATGTGAAAACTTACGAGCTGAAGAGGTCATTGACAATACAAATCCTTTTACCGTTCGTCTAAAAAAACCTTCAGAATCCATTACGGTGAAAGATATTATAAAAGGGGAATCAACATTTGCCCCTAACGACATCGATAGTTTTATTATTATGCGTGCCGATAAGCTCCCGACCTATGACTTTGCGTGTGCGGTTGATGATATGCTCTCTGACATCTCACTCATTATCCGTGGTGAAGATCATCTCAGCAATACCCCAAAACAGATCGCAATACAACGAGCATTGGGTTACGATAGAGTAATTGAATATGCCCATCTCCCTATTATCCTCAGCATCGAGGGTAAAAAAATGTCCAAACGTGACGATGCATCAAGTGTGAAGTGGCTATTGGAAGAGGGATTTTTGCCTGATGCAATCAGTAACTATCTTATTTGGATCGGTAATAAAACACCGTGTGAAATTTTCACCCTCAAAGAGGCAATCAAGTGGTTTGATCTTCAATCAATTTCTAAAGCACCCGCACAATTTGATATCGATAAACTCAAATTTATGAACCGTGAACATCTTAAAGGATTGGATCCCAAAGAGCTTTCACGCTATGTTGGATTTGCCGATGAAGAGATTGGACGTTTGGCAAAAATCTTTTTGGATGAAGTGAGTACACTCAAAGAGCTTAGAGTTAAAATCAATGCCATTTTTGCCCCAAAAATTGTCCCTGATGAATTCAAAGAGGGGTTTGATGTTCTCAAAAAACTCACCCTTGTTGCTCCCCATTTTGATGATTACGACTCTTATGAAAGCTATCTCATAGAGCACTCAGGGCTTAAAGGGAAGAACCTTTTTAAACCGCTCCGCTATCTCCTAAGCGGTTCAGAGCATGGACCGGAACTCAATGATATATATACGTATCTCAAAAATTATCTTAAAGAGGTTGCCAAATGATAGCTGGAATTATTTCCGGTGTGGGGGGTATCGTTCATTCTCTCATCACCATGTATATTTGGGTTGTGATCATTGGAGCACTCCTCACATGGGTACGTCCTGATCCGTACAATCCTATTGTGCAGATTATATATCGACTTACCGAACCTGCCTATCGTCTCGTTCGCCGTACTATACCTACGGTGTTTAACGGTCTTGATTTAGCTCCCCTTATTTTGGTTGTTATCCTCAATGTTATCGATATAATATTGATTAATATTATAAATGCACTGGTTCTATCTTGAAGTACTCTATTTTTCTTATCTTACTACTTACAATCTCTTCCTCAGCAGTGACACTGGAAGAGATAAACACTAAACCCTCTTCACGGCAAAAAAACTTCTTAATTTGGCAGTTTTTACATCAAGATATCAATGCGACTCAAGCAAGCGAAGCCTTTTATCAAGTAGAGAATGTCAACGAACGCTTTTTATTCGATTATGCCGCTAAAACCAATGAGAGTGAAATCAAATACACCACAGAGTGTCTTCAAAAAAAAGGAAATGAGCTCTTATCTATAAAAGAAGATGATTGTTTAATCTTGGCACTTACTCCTGCTAAAGCATCTGTTTTAAAACCAGATGAGCGTGAAATAATTGCCCAGAGACTTAATAACCGTTTTGGCAATACAGAGTGGCTTCGAGCATTGAATCAAGAGAGTTTTTATACTACAACAGAAAATCTCAATAATGAAACTACACTTTTCCGACTTGCCGGTGCACAGTACCGCTATGATCATTTTAACCATTTCTTATCTGCTGAGGTTCTTTTATCGTTAGCTCAAAGTAATAGTTTTAGTCAAATCGTCTATCTCACCGTTACCGATCCAAAAATGGAACAACTACAACTCTCATTAACCGGTGCACCACTGCACAATTATGGAGCGCAAACTAACTTCTTTTTAGCTATGAATGCAATTAAACATGGAAATATGCTCAATGCGTTAGAACATCTCAAGATTGCTAAATCCAATTTTTATGCCCCTATAGATAAAGATAAAACCCTTTTTTGGCTCTATCAAATCACTAAAGATGGTAGTTATCTAAATGAACTTTCTAAAAGTCTCGATATTAATATGTATGTTTTGTACGCGCGCGAACTTCTCAATCTACCGACTGAAAATTATTTTACTACATTACCGACGAGCAATAACCCCCAAAGTATTACCGGCATTGATCCATTCGAGTGGAAAGCTTTTTCGGATGAGATTATGGCATCTAATCCTAACACGCTCGTCAATCTTATCAAACGTTGTGATGGTGAAGAGTCCATCGGTATCCAAGGGTATGTTTTAGAACGTACATATGAGCCTTATATCCACAATTTTACAATGCCATATAATCAATATATGACAACACTTAATAACGACCAAAAAGCACTTGTCTATGCCCTTATGCGACAAGAAACACGCTTGATTCCGGGATTAATTTCACGTTCATTCGCTCTAGGATTAATGCAAATCATGCCGTTCAATGTAGACACTATAAGTAAAGTAGCCCCTTTAAAACCGACTACCTATTTTGATATGCTAAAACCTGAGTACAGCATCCAATATTCAATTTTGCATCTTAAACATTTGAGCGACAAATACTACAATCCTGTTTTAATAGCTTATGGATATAACGCAGGTTTTGGCTCAACCAAACGGCTTTTAACTGATGGAAGCGGGCGATTTATGCCGGGTGAGTATGAACCGTTTTTGAGCATGGAGCTGATGGCGAATGATGAAAATCGTGAGTATGGGAAAAAAGTGCTTGCCAATTATATAATCTATAAGAAAATACTGGGAGAAGAGGTAAAAATTACCTCTATTTTTGATAATTTAATACAACCTTCCCAGTCTGATTATTTTCGAGCTGAAGCGCTAAAGAACCCTGTGGTAGTGAGTCAAAGCGAATAAAATAATATTGATTCCAGTTATTTTGGACAGGGATAAGTCCCCGTTTAGGATCACTTTCTTTTAGCTCTTCAATCTGTGTCGGAATTTTTGTATTTAATGTTAACGCATATCCATGTGCGTTTATATCCCATTTCTTCAAATCTCGGTTATCTTTTTCAAAATATACAGCAATAACAAAATATTCACCATCAGTATATTGCTCAGGATAGACAGGATTCAAATAGATAGCAGAAACAACTGCTTTGGTTTCCAAAGACTGAAGAATTGATCCTGTTCGAAGCTGTTCAACAGATCGTTCATGTGCTTTATCCATTTTAAAAAGATCAAATGCACCTTTATCAGCGCATCCGCTAAAACCGATCATTATGCTTAAAGCTATGATGGAAAATCTCATCTCACCCCTTTTAACTCATTCATATGTGTCATCTTAACAAAATTTCAATGATAATAAACTATAAGCTTACGGCAGAATTTGGATAAAATACGGAAAAACAAACGAGATTGTATGAATTTTACCATCGATGCCACTTGTGGCAATGCACGAGCATGTACCATAACCACAGCACATTCCACGATTCAAACCCCTATTTTTATGCCGGTAGGGACAGTTGGAAGCGTTAAAGCGCTGGATATGTTTGACATGCATGATATACTAGGTGCACAAATTATTTTAGCCAATACCTACCACACCTATTTGCGACCGGGTGATGAAACCATCTCTAAACTGGGGGGATTGCATGGATTTACCACCTACCCGAAAAGTTTTTTGACCGACAGTGGTGGGTTTCAAGCATTCAGCCTCAGCGACATTTCCAAACCGACCGAATCAGGAATCGAATTTCGCAGCCATATCGACGGTAGCAAACACTTTTTCACCCCTGAAAAAGTAATCGACATCCAAAACAACCTAAACAGCGACATTATGATGATTCTCGATGATTTAGTCGCCCTCCCCGCAACTCAAGAACGTATAAAAACCTCTATAGAGCGAACAACTCAGTGGGCGAAGCAATCTATAGAGTATTTTCGTCATAAACAATCCATGGGTATCGGTAGAGATCAAAATATCTTTGCGATTATCCAAGGGGGAACCGATTTTAATTTCCGTACCCAATCGGCGAATGAACTGTGTGCGATGGATTATGACGGATTCGCTATCGGTGGACTCTCTGTGGGTGAAGCCAATAACCTGATGTACGATACCGTAGAACACACTACCCCGCTGATGCCGAACGACAAACCTCGCTATTTGATGGGGGTTGGTACTCCTGAGGATTTAGTAGAGAATATCGAGCGGGGTGTCGATATGTTCGATTGTGTCATGCCGACACGAAATGCCCGCAACGGAACACTGTTCACTACTTTTGGGCGAATCAATATCCGTGGCGCACGTTTTAAACTCGATACCGACCCTATTGACCCTGCATGTGATTGTTACACCTGTCGTCGTTACAGTCGCGCCTACCTGCACCATCTCTTTCGCTCCAAAGAGCTCACTTTTTTCCGTCTAGCCTCACTCCATAATCTTCATTACTATCTGCAATTGGTAGGAGAAGCACGCCAAGCGATTATTGCAGGAACATTTACCCAATTTAAAAAGGATTTTTATGCCAAACGTCAAGCCTAATATGACTCTCGGAGTCAATATCGACCACATCGCCGTATTACGCGAAGCACGTAAAATTAACGATCCCGATCCTCTCATGGCACTGGGAATTTGTGCTCAAGCGGGAGCCAATCAAATCACGATTCACTTGCGTGAAGATCGACGACATATTCATGATGAGGATGCTGCAAAAATTATCGCTTCCTCTACCCTACCCGTTAATCTTGAGTGTTCTATTAATCCTGATATTATCGATATTGTCTGCTCCTTGCGACCGCACAGAGCTACCCTCGTCCCTGAAAAACGTGAAGAGGTTACTACTGAGGGTGGATTGGACGCAGATAAATATTTTGATATGATATTAAATGCTATTAATAAATTAAAGAAGCATGATATTGAAGTATCCTTGTTTATCGACCCGACATCTGAAGCGGTAGAATTATCCGAAAAACTCGGTGCCCAATGGGTAGAACTCCATACCGGAAGTTATGCAAATGTTTATGCCATGCGCTATAGCTCACTACCACATACCCATCATTCCATAGAGGCTTTAAAAAATCTCTCAAGAACTCAGCTGGATCAAAAGCTAGAACTTGCCTACTCTTGCATCGTTGATGCTGCAAACCTTGCCCGTTCTTGTGGACTAAAAGTAGCCGCGGGTCACGGACTCAATTATCAAAATGTCTCTACAATCGTCGATATTGATACCATTGAAGAACTCAATATCGGACAAAGTATTATTGCCCGTTCTGTATTTACCGGACTTTTTAGTGCAGTTTCCGAGATGAAAGCGTTATGCAAGCGCTAAAATCAGTCGCCATCAGTGTCGGCGATCTGGGCGGTGTAGGGTTTGAGATTGCTCTCAAAGCTCACGATACTATCAAACAGCTCTGCAAACCCCTCTATTGTATCAACGATACCATGGCACATCAAGCTGCCGCGTTGTTGCATAGACAAATCCCTAATGATTTTTATATGTTTAAAGTCTCAGGAGAGTTTACAATAGAAGCAGGAAAAGTATCGTCTCAAAGTGGACGTTACAGTTATGACTCTTTTATCGCGGCGGTTGAGCTTGCCAAATCCAAAACAGTGGATGCTATCGTAACCCTCCCGATTCATAAAGAGGCGTGGATGATGGCAGGGATTGAGTATGTGGGGCATACCGATGCACTGCGTGATATTTTTAAAAGCGAAGCGATTATGATGCTCGGATGCGAAAAACTGTATGTTGCACTTTATACCGAACACATCCCTCTTCGTCATGTTGCTGAATCCATTAGCGTCGAAAGGCTGAGCAATTTTTTACTCCGATTTCATAAAAGTATCCATCGCTCACCCGTAGGGGTATTAGGTCTCAACCCTCATGCAGGAGATCACGGTGTATTAGGGGATGAAGAGCGTTTTATCGAAGAGGCAATAGAGATAGCCAATAGAGCAATCGGTGAAAATATTTTCGAAGGGCCACTGGTTCCCGATGTTGCATTTACACCTCATGCTCGTGAGAGATACAAAACCATCGTTGCCATGTATCACGACCAAGGACTTGCCCCCCTTAAAGCACTCTATTTTGATGAAGGTATAAATGTTTCTCTGGGTCTGCCTATCATCCGTACTTCTGTAGATCACGGGACGGCATTCGATATTGCCTATCAGAACAAAGCATTAATATTAAGTTATATCAATGCTATTAAAGCATCTATTTTACTTACGGAATCTTAATGAATAGACAAAATAAAGACTTTTTATATCTCTTCCAAAATCTTTCTCATGATCATTTTGATTTAAAGATATTTCGCATCACTTTTATCAAAGGTGCGTGGAAAGTATATAATGAAATTGAAGATTCTCCTGTGTCACAAACTCAATTTCAAAATACTATTACATCCTTTTTTGATACTCTATTCAGCAATAAGAAAAATAATTTTGAAAAAAATGTTGAAAATATTCATAGTCTGTTTTCAAATCAAGATAAAGTAGAACAGTTTTTATCCGATACTTTTTGCATTGTCTTACATCACTATATTAAATCTTTTTATGGTGTAGCTAATGGATGGGAAAAAATAGTCCCGTTTACACAAGCGATTAAAAATCTAATTGCTAATATGACCGATCATCTCAATGATGAATCGTTGTTTCTCTTTGAAGATTCTCTAATAGATGTTTTAGAAATACTTAGACAGCGTTCAGGAACAATCATAGTACTCAACACCTATTATGGTGTTCCTATCCAAAACTCCGCTAAAATTATTCATACTGATGCCAACAGTGTTATTCTAAAAGCACACCCACTCCAAGAAACAGCAGCAATTAAACAAAATGGGCTCTATCTTCTTAAAAATGATGAATTTAAAAATGATGTATATGCATCAGTAACACCTATCAATATTAATGGGGAACGATTTTTAGAGCTAAATCGATTCGATCAACTTGAGACATCACTTTTTCATCGTCAAAGTATACGAGTACAACCCGCTGAACCTATGTTATTCGGTATCAAACACTCTTTATTAAATTTTCGTTCTCATTTGTATGATCTCTCCATCGATGGAGTTGCTGTTATAACAAAACACTCTTATCCGTTATCTATATCAAGTGAAGTAGTAATAACTTTTCCAGCCGAAATTTTTGGAAGTCTCATTGATATAATGGGAGAAATGGTGTATAAATCCTCTTATGAAGGAGGTTTTAAATACCACTTTAAAACCAGACCAACTGTTCAACAAGAGAGTGAACTAAGTAAATATATTAAAAGACGTGAGCAGGAAATTATCAAAAAACTTCGTGACGAAATCGTTTAAGAGAGACGATTTCGATAATCTTCATATCCAAACTCATGGATCATTTTGAGTTCACCCTCTTTCGTCCAGATCGCGAGCGATGGGAGCTTAATTCCGTTGAATGTTGTATTTTTCACAAATGTGTAATGAATCTGATCTTCAAAAATGATTTTATCACCAATTTTTAGTGGTACATCGAACGAATAATCACCCATAATATCCCCAGCCAGACACGTATTGCCTCCGAAACGATACGTATACGCCTTTTCTCCCGCTTCTCCTGAGCCTCGGATCATTGCACGATATGGCATCGCGAGGGTATCGGGCATATGCGCTTCGGCGGAAGTGTCGAGGATCGCTATATCCATTCCGTTATGGACGATATCGAGCACCGAGGCGACCAACGGTCCGCTCTGCCATCCCACCGCTTCACCGGGTTCGAGATAGATGGTGATGTCGTTATGGCGTGCTTTAAATGCACAAATCACCTCAATCAGACGATTGACATCATAGTCACTACGGGTGATATGATGCCCTCCTCCGAAGTTGACGTATTTCAGTCCATCGATGTAGGAGCCAAATTTTTCTTCAAACGCTTCGAGAACCCCCTCCAACGCATCGACGTTTTGTTCGCAGAGGGCGTGAAAGTTGAGTCCATCGAGTTTAGAAACGATGCTCTCATCGAAATTTGCCAACGTCGTCCCCAAACGGCTGTAAAGACCACACGGGTTATAGAGATCGACAGGGCTAGAGGAGTATTCGGGATTGACACGGAGTGAGACCGAAATATTCGGATTGATTACTTTGACCCGCTCAACATAGCGGTGAAACTGCGCGGGGGAGTTAAATACGATGTCATCACTAATACGAGCGATTTCGTCTATATCTTCGTCTTTGAACGCAGGAGAGTAGGTATGCACCTCTTTGTTCATCTTCTCGCGTGCAAGCTTAGCTTCATGCAGACCGCTAGCGGTACATCCGTGGAGATATTTACTCACCATCGGAAAGGTTGACCACATCGCAAAACCTTTGAGGGCGAGGATAATTTTTGCCCCCGATTCTTTCTGAACATGTTCCATCACTTGGAGGTTTTTTTCTAAAAGAGCCTCTTCACAAATATAGCATGGCGTGTGGGGAAGTTTTGAAAAATCGATGGGAGTCATAAACAATCCTTGAAAAATAATGGTGTGATTGTACCAAAATGTCGTATCAATACGGAAACACCCCTAAAGCATGGTAAAATAATCATATCTTTTTAGAGGGAGTCGAATATGGATGGTTCCTTGTATCTTATGATTGCACGAGAAGCAATTCTCACTGTTTTTCAAAACTCAGAGATTGATACCAAAGCGTTACAACAAGTTTATCCTGAACTTTCTCATCATCAAGCAACCTTTGTTACTCTAACGATTAACGGTAGATTGAGGGGGTGTATCGGTTCGTTAATCGCACATCGATCATTAATCGATGATTTAATATCCAATGCACGTTCTGCTGCCCTTCGTGATCCACGTTTTACACCGCTTACACCCAATGAATTCGGTGAAATCATGATTGAAGTCTCATTACTAACCCATCCACAACTACTTACGTATGCTGATAAAGAAGAGCTCAAACGTCTTATTCGTCCCAATATTGATGGTGTTATACTCCTTTTGGGTAATCATCAAGCCACATTTTTACCGCAAGTGTGGGAAGAATTAGAACATTTTGACTCTTTTTTTGACCATTTGGGACATAAAGCAGGGATTGGAAGTGATCCTCTCTCTTATCATCCCGAAATCTCTGTATATCAGGTAAAAAAATTTAAGGAACAAGTCAATGAATAAAAGAACTATGAGTGTTGGAGGGAGTTTTTACCCTTCTGAATCTATTGAAATTACCGCGATGATTGATTATTTTAACACAATATTGGATTCACACCCTGATGTTGCGGCGCGATTTGATGCATTAAGTGGAAATAGCGTTATTGTCCCCCATGCAGGTTGGGTTTATTCGGGATTTAGTGCCAACATTGCCTATCGGATTCTCGCCCATACACCTCCAGCTACTGTTGTTGTCATTGGGCCTAGTCATAAAGTCAGTTTTGAGGGGATAAGTATCGCTAAAATGGAACTATTTGAAACACCGCTTGGAGATTTAACTATCAACACTGCATTAGTTGATGATCTCACAGAACGATTTTCACTCACCATGTTTGAGCAAGCCCACCATGAGCACAGTACAGAAGTACAAATGCCTTTTCTTAAACACTATATGAGCGATGTCAAAGTGGTAGAGATGGTCTATGGAAATACAGATCCTGCATACATAACCGCTCTTATTGACTATCTGCTCGAGAAACCATCAACTGCCGTTGTTATCAGTACCGATCTTAGCCATTATTATTCCTTGGAAGAAGCCAAACATCTTGATACCATCTGTCTTGAAGCCATCCGGAATAAAAACAGCACGATGTTACATCAAGGGTGTGAAGCGTGTGGAAAAATAGGTGTTGAAGCGATGCTGGATGTTGCTCATAAACGAAATATGGAAGCAATCCTACTCGATTATCGCACCAGTGCCGATGCTAGCGGGGATAGTTCACGCGTTGTCGGATATGCGAGTGCCCTTTTTAGTTAAGCTGTTTCATTGCCACCGGTCACTTTTATGTGCCATGGCTCATAACGGACACCATAGGGGTTATTTGTAGTATAGCGTATAGAGATATATCCGCCATCATACAGTTTTTTAAAGACATCGGTTTCTTGAAATTTTTCCGTAAAATTGTATTGCCCAAATCCTACTTTACCGATATCAAAATCTCCGACACTATGAAAGGTAAATCCCGGAGGGGCAATCGATGTTGAGGTTAAACGTAAATCTCCCCCCGCAAATTCCATTTTTTTTAAAAAGAGGTATAGTTGTTTCACCGGAGCACGTACTCCTGAGGTCAGAACCAAATCATTGCCCACTAACCGTTTGATTTGAGTATATTTCTCCATTGCAGGACCTCTCATCAAAAAATGTCCCGTTTTATCCATATAGGTAACATCTTTTTTTTGGGTTACTGTACTAAGTTGAGGCACAGTCCGCTCACCATAAAAACCGTATCGTCTTGGATCACCATAAAAAATTGATTCTATAAATTGAACTTCTTGAGGAGTTAATGGTTTTTTACAGCGTACGGCAGTTTTCAGTAATTCATCAAAACTCAAAATATTAAATTGAACATAACCCACTTGATTTTGAACGATAGTAAGTTTTTGAAGTAATGATGTGACCAATATATTACCGCTGAAAATCTGCTTATTGCCCTCAATTTCATCAAGTTGCGCAAAAAGAGTTGTTGCTCCCGTTAATGCACTAAGAGTTAAAAATGTTCTTCTGTCCACTTAGTATGACCTCTTGCTCTTTCAATATGTTATTGTAATATAAAAATTCCTATTTCTATACTATCGGAAAATTTCTTTGATAATTTAGTGATACTCAATAATATTTATCGATAATATACCATTTTGTAACGTCAAGTTAAATTAAGAAAAATTCACATAAAATAGTCATAAATTAATATTGATTGTGAAAAAAACAATGCAGACTTTTATTGCACGTCAACCAATCTTTGATCTGAGTGGAGAGTGTGTTGCTTATGAGCTACTGTATCGTAAAAATAAAAAAGCAGTTCACGCAAATGTAACCGATAATGCCGAAGCAACGGCACGTGTTTTGATTAATTTTATGCATAATATCGGCTTTGATTCTTTTACAGATAATAAAACTGGCTATATCAATATTGATGAAACAATTTTACTTAATGATATACTCCTCTCACTACCAAAAGAAAAATTTGTATTTGAAGTTTTGGAAACCATACCTATTACACCTGAAGTAGTTGAAAAAATAGGATACTATTACCATTTAGGATATCGATTTTCACTTGATGATTTCTCTTGTAATCCACAAAATTTGGAATATTTTAAACCTATTTTTCCTTTTATGGAGATTGTTAAAATTGATTTGTTACTCATGCATGAGTATAGTATCGAAGAGATGGCTGAACATTTTTCTCCTTATAAGCTTCAATTACTTGCTGAAAAAGTAGAGGATTTTAGTGTTTTTGAACGGTGTAAAAAATCTGGTTTTAAACTTTTTCAAGGCTATTTTTTTGAAAAACCGACCATTATTACCGGTAAAAAAATAGAGCTTTTAACCGCGAGTGTCATCGATATTATCAACACATTACATATCAATCCCGATATCAATGTTATCACCGATAAGTTTTCCCTTTATCCTGATCTTACTTTTAGCCTTTTACAATATATCAACTCAGCTGAATACAGTTTCCGTAGTCACATCACTAGTATCCGCCAAATTATCAATCTACTTGGTCCACAAAGATTACGTTCATGGTTAGGACTCTTTTTGTATAGTAGCAACAACAAACGTATATTTGGTGATACAATTGTGAAATCGGCTAAATTCAGAGCTAATATGATGAGGGAATTGGTTATTGCACTCAAAAAAAATCAGTTTGCTGATGAGGCATTTTTAACGGGGAGTTTATCACTTATCGACACCTATTTACAAGTCAGTATGGAAGAGATGTTAGGAAAAATAATTTTAGGCAAATCAATTACTGATGCCCTTTTACACCGAGAAGGTTATTTGGGTAAACTACTATCTCTTGTAGAAAAAATGGAAACTAATGAAAATTTAGAACACTTACTGGATGCAATCGGAATAAAATTAGGGCTTACATCAGAGGAGATTTATCGCCTCTTTTGTAAAGCCAATAATTTTAAAATAGATAGTTAAACATCCATCTCTAAAACATTCCAAGGCAAGCCTTGGGTATTCATCTCATCCATGAAGAAATCAGGATCGAGTTGTTCCATATTGAACACCCCTTTTCCGCTCCATTTTCCCTCTACCATCAATTTTGCACCGATAACAGCAGGGACGCCTGTCGTATAAGAGACACCTTGTGATTTCACTTCGGCGTAGCACTCTTCGTGATCTTTGACTTGGTAGATATAAATTTTGCGTTTTTTGCCGTCTTTAAGCCCCTCGGCAACGATACCGATATTGGTTTTCCCTTTTGTACGAGGACCGAGTGACGCCGGATCCGGAAGCAATGTTTTCAAGAATTCCATCGGAACGATTTTCATCCCTTGATGCTCAACAGGCTCGATACCGAGCATGCCGACGTTTTCTAAACATTTCATGTGGGTAAGGTAGCTTTGTCCGAAGGTCATGAAAAAGCGGATGCGTTTGAGCCCTTTGATGTGCTTGACGAGAGACTCCATCTCTTCGTGATATAACAAATAACTATCTTTAGGTCCTACTTCAGGATAATCCCACACTTGCATGATTTCCATAGGTGCGGTTTCAATCCACACTCCGTTTTCCCAATAACGACCTTTGGCACTCACTTCACGGAGGTTGATCTCAGGGTTGAAGTTCGTAGCGAACGGATAGCCGTGATCTCCGGCGTTACAGTCGAGAATATCGATGGTGTGGATCTCATCGAAATAGTGTTTTTGAGCATAGGCGCAGAAAACATTCGTTGCACCCGGATCAAATCCGCTACCGAGCAATCCCATGATCCCCGCTTCTTTGAACACCGCGTCACGTTCCCATTGGAGTTTATACTCAAATTTCGCCTCATCAGGGTGTTCATAGTTCGCGGTATCGAGGTATGGGGTTTTGGTTGCGATACACGCATCCATGATGCTGAGGTCTTGGTATGGCAATGCAACGTTGATCAAAATATCAGGAGAGTATTTTTGAATCAATGCAATTACTTCATTGGTGTTATCCGCATCGACCGTAGTGATTTCGATGGCACCTGCTGGAAGTTCGTTTTGGATCTCTTCACAGCGCCAAATACTGCGGCTTGCTAAAATAATACGATCAAAAATTTGGTTGTTCATGACACATTTGTGTGCCACAACGCGCCCTACTCCACCGGCGCCGATAATAAGTGCAGTTGCCATAATAAAACCTCTGATAAAAATATAATGGAAATTATAAGCTAAAGTCTCTTACGAAAATGTTACAGACAAAATGCGTCAATGAGGACTAGCCCCCAAATAAACGCCAACATAGCCAATGAGAGAAATACAAGTGCTGCCCCGGCATCTTTTGCCCGTTTAGCAAGTTCGTGATGATCGAACGTGACCAAATCAACCGTACGTTCAACAGAACTATTAATCATTTCCGCCATTAGCGGTATAAAGAGTGAAATAGCCAAAATGGAGCTTTGGACAAAAGAGATGGGTATTACCCATGCGATTATCATTCCGCTAATAAAAAGGAGTATTTGCAAACGAAATGACTTTTCATTTTTACTCACTTCTATTAAACCATTCAACGCATAGCGAGTATTTTTAAAAAGAGTGTATTTTGGTTTATTCAGCGCCATGTTCATCCTCCGCTAGTACCGTACTCCATCCTTCATATATTCCATGTTCTATGAGTGTAGCTTCATACAACGTGGATGTTGTCTCCTCAACTTGTTCGGGGGTGATAGATTCATCTTTTATAAGCGTTACACCATAAGCGTATTCAGATTCATCATTGTTCATCTCTTCTTTAACATCAAAACCTTCAGAGATAATTGATTCACTAAAACGTTTAAGTGCAGTGGGTGTTTGAAAAAAACAATAATGTTCCACTTCACGTGCTCTATTTAAATCATCCCCTGCTTCTAACAAAGCGGCAATCGTATCACGGTTTTGCATTTTAATCATATCGATAGGTTCAGGATAGAGACGTTCTAAATACATCTCCCATTTAGCATCTTTCGACGATCCACGCTCATAGGGATAACTACCATGTCGAGCCATCACATCTGAAGTGATATTTTCAAATTTTTTAGAAGTTGAGGCATAAAAATAAAATTCACACCAACCGTCTTTGATGATACATCCTGCATAAAGTGCTTCGAGTTGTTCAAACAACGTTGAGGCTAAATCATCTCTAAAACGGATAAATTCGGTAGAAAAAGGGTCTGAAATTTTAAAGAATATCCATAACAACCAAGGTCGTTCAGCATCAGGAGCTTCATCAATGAGCGACAAATCGACTTCCACCCTACTCTTTGTCTCTTCATTATCAAGAGTATCGTAAAAATCAATCATGCACTACCTCATCGTTTTAATAATCGCAATTGTACCGAAACTATCTCTTATTCACCATTGTAGCTATGATGGAGTTTTACTTTATGACTCAACTCTTGTACCTCTTTAGGAGAAATATGGTGTGATTGTTCGTATTTAGAAACATGATCAGCAAAAAGTTCCATTTGTGCTATTGCCGTTGCAGCTACATTTTCTAACTGTTCACGCAATCCTCGATGTTCGTGCTTTTCAAAAGATTCTAACGTCACAATAGCTTCAGAGAGTTTACTTTTAGCCACCATAAACTCTTTGTGTAATGTTTCTGCGGAGGTAAATAGATGCGATAATGGTTTGAGAGAGTCGTGCAACTCTTTGGTGTTATGATTGATATCTCTCATTTGATTAGAGGAGAGTACCATTTGTTGCATAATTAGCTCACTTTGTTCACGAGAAGCTTTGAGAATATTTTCATTTTCTAACAAAGTCGTCCCAATCCCTTCTGCTTTGGAGACAATATGATGAATTTGTCGTGCGGCATCGGTTGTAATTCGAGAGAGTTCATGTTCAATTACACCCGTTACCCCTTCAGAGATGTGTGATTTTTGAAGTTTTTCCAATCTATTCATAATCTCGACAAACTCATTATGCAACTCTTTTTTCTCTTCGACAGAACCTTTGATGGCACTTTTGAGTTGATTAAAATGATCTTGTTCCGAAATACGCAAAAGATCAATATGGCGATGGACAACATTATCCAAACTGGGGAGTTCGCTTAATGTAAACTCTTCAAATTTCTCTTGAGCCAATTGTTGTTGTGCTAATACTGATTCTACTTTTTGGATAAAAAACTTTTGATTGGTTAGGATAGATTCTAACGCTTCTATCTCTTCTTTAAAGATATTTTTGAGTTGTTCATGGGTTGAATTTTCCATCTGCGCTACACGTGAGAGGGAGCTATTGAGTGAACCAAGGAGTTGTTTGAACCCTTCCACCTCATCGGCAATCGCTTGCAGACGTAAATTTTTTGAATACTGGTTGAGTGCAGTTTGCGTTTGAGACATAACACTCATTATGGTTGAGAGGATAATACCGACAATCACACTCACCAAAGATTCACGTAATGAAAGCAACCATTCAGAACTATCATTTAACATCACAAAATGAAAAAGGGCAGCACCAAAACCAATCGCTAAAACGACAGGGGTATAATTAATTTTATTAGGATCTTTATAGACACTGATATGACGTAAAAAAAGCAATGACATTAATACTATAGAGACTAAAATATCGAGATCAAACACACATTACTCCTCAAAAATAAATTGTACAATTTCCAATGGAGAAAAAGCAACTCTCTCCCCTAATCCGGTGTTGGTAAATCCCCATGCTGCAAAGATTGTATTAATCGACGCTTCACTCCCCGCCATCATATCTTTACTGTTGTCACCAATCATCCATGCACTATCTTCCATTGGATTATAACCATGATGTTCTAAAAGTAGTTCTATCATTTGAGGATGAGGTTTTGGAAACTTTACATTATCTGCACCGATAATAGAGCTAAAAAAAGGGGCAATACCGACATAATTAAGCATGCGATGGGCAAATGTACTCGGTGCATTTGTTGCAACACTCATGTTACATCCACGCGATTGAAGACATTCTAGTGTCTCAACAATTTCGTTATAAGAATAAACATTTTGAATACACTGTTCATGATAATGCTCTTCAAACAACACTTTTGCACCCTCTTCATAGTGTACAGTTTGATAAAACAACTCAGCTAAATTCCGATCATGTGCATTTATTGCTTCAATAATATACGATTTATCGAGCGGAGGAAGTGTATAGAGTTGATTACGAACATAATTGATAGAGATAGTAATATCTTGAGCTGAATTTATTAGTGTTCCATCCATATCAAAAATGACTATTTTTTTCACAACTATCTCATTTTTTCATACAACGCTTTGAGTGTTTCTACAAAGAGGGGATGATCATTGGGACATCGGCATACTCGATAATCGTTATATCCTAATTCATGGGCTATTTCTGCGTATTCAATACTCAGTTCAAAGTCAGTCTCAGAATTATCGATTGTAAATGCGATAGGGACAATAATCACTTTTTTATTTTCCAGCCCTCGTAGGGCACTCTCCAAAGAAGGTTCCAGCCACTTCATAGGACCTACTTTGGATTGGTACGCGAGATAAATACCTTTAAAATGGATACCCTCTTCGATCAGTAAATTTTTTAGAAGCTCAACATGGGCGCTCACATGTCTTTGATAGGGATCACCATCATCTACTATTTTTTGGGGCAATCCATGAGCAGAAAAAATGAGATCAAATTCATCTGCATTATTGGTGTTCAAACACTCTTTTATAAGAGAGAGGAGTGCTGAATTATATGTATGATTAGTAAAAAAATGTTTTATTTCAACAATAATCGGAAACCATCCTATCTTACGAGAAACCATTTCAAAATCATCAATGGATGATTGCGTTGTTGTCGATGAGTATTGTGGGTACAAAGGGATAAGATAGACTTTTTGAACCCCTGCACTTTTAAGCTTTAGCACAACCTCTTCAGCCATCGGAGGAGTATAACGCATCACAAAATCTACCATAACCGAATCATTTAACGCTACAGCCAGTTTTTGTACCAACGATTTTGTTAAATCAACAATCGGAGATTTGCCTCCAATTTGTCGATAAATCTCTTGAGATTTTTCAGCACGTGATAATGTAATCACCCCTGCGATAAAACGACGCATAAGGGAACTTTTTGTCCGTATGATTGCAGGGTCATTGAACATATTGGTCAAGAATGTCTCAACTTCAGCTAAATTATTGGGTCCACCCATATTTAAAAGAACAATTGCTTCTTTCACATTACTCCATTAACCGTTTGTTTTTAGTGATAGTGTACCATACCGTATTGACAAAAAAATTAAATTATAATAAAAATTAAAGTTTTTTAGATTTATAATGAACTAGAGGTGAAATGGCATTTTCATATCACTGTAGGAGGATAAATGATAAATAGACTACTCATTGTCACTCTATTCCTTTATGGAACACACCTTTTAGCCGATGTACAAAAACATGAAACCTCTCTATTTTTAGAATATGAACGTGAAATTTCCCATCAAAATGATTCTTCAACAGATCAAGAGAATCCCTTTAAAAAAATTATTACTAAACTAACACCTACCAAACCTTCAACACCTTATGTCAACGTTCCGATACAGCCAACTGTCGCTACTGCTCCCATTCCGCCTGAAAAACCAACCATCGGACAAGATGCACTTCCCTATTTAGTTATCAATAAACCGGTGGACATTGTACCGATTTGTATCGAAAAACCGACAGATAAAGAGGTAGCAATCACAGTAAAAGAACCTAAAAAATCTCTTTTTGAAAATTTAACATCCAAAAAAGATAAAATTTTGGCAAAAGCAAAAGAGTTTTTAGGCACCCCATACGGGTTTGGAAGAGATGATTATGTAACCGATTGTTCAGGATTTACACAACAAGTTTTTCGCCAATTTGGAGTTACATTACCCCGTTCTGCCGCAGAACAAGCACGTCTTGGAACAGATGTTGATGCTAAAGATTTACAAATCGGCGATTTGCTCTTTTACCATACCTATAAAAACGAGCCATCACATGTTGCAATTTATGCAGGTGAGGGTCAAATCATCCATGCCTCTTTTAGAAGTAAAAAAGTTCAATATGATACTATTAATAAAGGGTATTATAAAGAACGTTTTATGTATGCTAAACGACTTGCTCTTAATAACGTAGATTCATCTAGCGAGTAAATATCATGTCAGCCCTCTACTCCACACTGGATAAACACTGGCTTTGGAAAGAGGTCTATACTAAACTCGATATCTCCTCACCCGCATATCAATATTGGAACGATACACGACATATTAAATTAAACCGTTACGTATTTCTCGAAAAACAGACTCTTCCCCCAAAATATGCCCATATTGAAGAAGATCTAACCGATTTAAGCGGTTATCTGCCGACACAATATGCTGCGACTCAGCTTGGAATCGATAGCCATATATTTGCCTATAAAAAAATGCGTCTTTACAATCAATTTGAATACAAATTTATTAATGATATAAAATTTGTCAATCTCAAGCGATTTTTTCTCGAAAACGGGATCAAAATCGGTAAAAAAAGCTATGTCCATTTAGCACGTTTGGATGAACTCATCATCACGGCTGATTCACGCTTTTATCGTATCGATGATAACTACGGTGTTGTTGTTTACGATTGACGTTTTGCCCAACGCGGAAAAAAACGCGATGGTGATAATATAGGGTTCAACGTTTTCCCATCAACCAACCATTCACCCAATCGCTTAGCCAAATACGGCGCAAGGACAAATCCATACCCTCCTGAACCGTTAATCATCGTCAGATTCGGATAATAGGTATATTCAGATGGATTAACTCTCTCACCATATCGCAGATGTGGAAATTTATTCAATGTTGCCTCTGCATCTACAAGAGTTCCCAACATCGGGAGATAATCATTTGACCCCGAACGTAATCCCGTATAGTCATTAAGGATATTAATATTATTTAATTTTAATGTTTTAGAGGCCTTTTCGAGCAGTTGTAATCTCCCCTGCTCCCTATCGTACAATTCACCGGTGAACGGCGAATAATGGACATCGTGGGTCGCTCCTATAGCGACGATTCCATCCTTGGTTGTCGGAGAAATCGAGACATGGTGATGGAAAATGCAGGGAATATTTGTATCCGTCTTTATATCGATACGATGTCCCCAAATACCTCGTAAACCGACGTAATCGATGGGGAGAAGCTTCGGATAGGCTCCAATCGAGAGGATAATATGTTTGGCGCGAAGATCACCTACCTGCCACTCACCGTCACTGTGAATCAGCCTTTCGACCTTGAGGGGATAAAAATCAATCCCCTCCGCCATAGCATTGCATACCCCCTGCGCATCAACGACGGCACCTTCAGAGAAATAGATATAGCTATCTACAGAGGCTTCTGAGGTTAGGAGGGATTTAAGCTCATTGTCTATTTTAGAGTGTTGTAATGTGGTTTCATATTTGTAATATTCAAGCTTCTCTGATTCTTGGGGAGAGTTAGCGATATGCAAAAGCGGTTTTGTAAGGGTAAATTGGGGGAAACGGGTTGTGTAAAATTCGAGTGCTTCGGCGTGCGCCTCACCCATAATCTCTTTGAGCTCTCCGGCTTTGGAGATTTTGGGCGAGATAAATGCCCCTGCCGCACCGCTCCCGCCTGAGGCAATACCGTCTTGATCGATCAGGGCGACGTTTAGACCTGCTTGCGCGAGAGTGTAGGCGCTGCAACAGCCGTTTATCCCCGCACCGATGATGATGACATCATACAAGGCTTTATGCCCCGATCAGTGATTCATACGGTACATTCAACTGTGCGTGTAAGTTACGAATCATAGAAATGGAGAGCTGACGTTTATGGTTTAGAATCTCAGAAACTTTGGATCGTGAACCGATAATGGGGGTCAGGTCTTTTGCTTCAAGCCCCATCTGCTCCATCCGAAATCGGATTGCTTCTACAGGATCACACGCGGGGATCGGAAAATGTTTGGCTTCGTAATTCTCGACAAGGGTTGTCAAAATATCGAGTTCATCCCCCTCTGGCGTGCCATACTCAGCATCCATCAGCATTTCGATACGAGATAGTGCTTTCTCATAATCGGCTTCGGTTCGGATCGGAAAAATATTCATATTAAATCTCCTCTGCTTTGATTTTGTCATATTCGGCGTGTGTACCGATAAAACGGATATAGACCGTACCGTAGGGATAGTTAATCTTAACAATCAGACGGTATTTGTTACCACCGATATTAAAGACAACACGGTTGTCACCTAATATACTTGCGGTAGCATACTGGACTTTTATATCCTGCGGTGTTAACCACTGCGCTTTTACTGCTTCGGCATACCATGCGCTGAGTGGACTCAGTGCGTCAGGATGTTTTTCCCAGAAATCGAGCAATGTCCGTTTTTTAATGACTCTCATGAAAGAAAGTATAGCGTATATTTCCCAAAATGGGAATAACACTATTTTGAAAGAGAAGTAATTTTATTCTATAATCATAAAATTTAGTTATTAGAGGAACGTTATAATGATAAAAAGTATATTAAATCTATTGTTTATTTCTTTAATATCTGGCGTAATAATTATAATGATCTATGCTATTTTAATGGCAAGCAATGCAACTCTAATCATGTACTTATTTTTTTATCCTGGAATGGTTATAAACGCCATACTACTTTTTATTTTTCCTGATAGTTGGTTTTATTCAGCAATAGAAAATGATCCATTACATAGTCCAATTATTGCAACTAACATAAATAGCCTTTTGTATGGACTTCTACTTTGGTGGATTATTTTAATGACTTTTTTTCAACGTATATCAAATAAAACAGCCAAAAAAAGTGAACAATGGATTCCCGATCAAGTCGGGAATGACGAGAAAGCTAGAGAGTGATATTTTTGATGTCGGCAATCGAATAAATTTCGGCATAAATCATACCAACCAACGCTTTACGGTTAGCTCTAACGTTTAAATCTTCTGCATTGACCATAACATTGTCGAAAAAGGTATCGAGAGGTGCTTTGAGAGCGAACAACGCATCTAAACGCTCTTCGAGGGTTTCGTAGTTCGTAGAGATAGCAGACGTTGCGGCAGAATAGAGATTACGCTCAGAGTCGTTTTCAAAGAGTGATTCATTGACACTGAAACCTTTGTCCATCGCTTCGTCTTTGAGGATATTACTGACCCGTTTAAAGGTAGAAAATGCTTCGAGGAATGACTCGGATGATGCGATAGCAGAGACTGCTCGTATTTTACGTCCAATTTCAAGTATGTTTAAACTAATATTTGATTTTTCAGTTTCTGTCATAGCATTGTGAATTTCATTATCTACAATCACTTTTACTGTTCCAACATTAGCTTTACGTTCCACTCCTTTAGGTGATGCAATAACCGATTGAATAATCGATGGATTGACATCATCATAAGCACCACCGAGACGCTCAATGATAAAGGTCTCAATATTCTTTTTGTATTCTTTGCCCTGCGGATAGAGTGATGAGAGCTGATCGATCAAGGTAGAGAAGTCTAACGGAATTTGATATGCTTCGGTAATTTTGATAATCCCAGTAACGGCACGACGAAGGGCAAACGGGTCTCGTGAACCTGTTGGAATTTCACCAATACTGAACATACCGATGAGAGTATCGACTTTCATCGACATGGCAACGATAGCACTGAGCATTGTGCTTGGCAATGCGCTATCTTCACCCGTAGGGAGATATTGCTCTTTGATCGCGGTGGCTACTTCGGTAGATTCCCCCAGAGCTAACGCATAGTAATACCCCATAAGCCCCTGAAGTTCAGTAAACTCATAGACCATTTCCGACATTAAGTCGGCTTTTGCTAATTCCATCGCACGCTCTAAATAATTAGGATTAATATTATCATATATGAGATTGGCGATAGTCGTTGCAACTACTTTTTCCCGTTTTATTTTCTCTGCCAACGTCCCCAAGCCGTTCATAAAGACCACTTTTTCTAACCCTGCTGTACTGAGCCCTTTTTTGAGGTCATTCCGGTAGAAAAAGAGTGCATCGGAGAGGCGTGGGCGGAGAACCCGTTCATTCCCCTCGATAACATGGCTGAAATCATCGGTGAGGGCATTAGAGACCACGACGAATGCGTTGATGAGTTTCCCCTCTTTGAACACAGGAAAATAGCGTTGATGCTCTTTCATCGAAGTGATGATAACTTCGGGAGGAAGTTCCAAAAATGTTTCGTCAAATTTGCCTAATAACGGTGTCGGATGTTCGGTGATTGCAACTACTTCATCGAGCAAATCATCATCGATTTCGATAGTCACTCCATGTTCATTCTCTAGATTTTTAAATGCTTCTAAAATAGTGCTACGGCGCACTTCCGGAAACAAGGTCACAGCACCGTTTTTAAGTACATCAAAATACTCATGCAATGATCCAAGCGGCTTGGCTTCAAAATGGCTGATACGATGGACATAGGTCAAAGGAGCTGATTGGACACCAAACAGCTCTGCTTCTACTTGCTTGTCCCCTAACATCACATTGAGCCAACGGATCGGACGGATAAAACTCTCGCTGTTGCTACCCCAACGCATCGATTTTCCGAAATTTAGGCTTTTAATCCACTGGTTAATCATGCCAGAGAGGAGTTTTGAGCTCTCTTGTCCTTCAATGTTTTTAGCATAATAAAGAACCTCTTTACCACCTTTTTCATTGCGACTGATTGCACTAAACTCTACACCGCATTTTTTAGCAAACCCTAACGCCGCTGGGGTTGGTATGCCATCTTTAATCGCAATATCAACGGGTGCGCCGAAAAATTCCTCAATACGATCTTCTTGTTGAGTTTTGAACTCTCTGTGCCATAGCACTAAACGTCTAGGGGTGTAATAAAATTCGAACTCACACATAAGGGTATTTTTTTCTAAAATATCAGCCCATTTTTTCTCTATTTCACTCAACTCTTTGAGTAATGGGACTGCCGGAAGTTCTTCAACACCGATTTCTATCAAAAGTGGTTTTGTCATACTCTCTATCCAATCTAATATTATTGGGGTAGATTTTACCGCTATATTGGTTAAAATAGGCTGTTACGCTATAATCATCTCATGAAAACACCACACTTTTATGCCGTTATAATCGGCTCAGAAATTCTCAACGGCCGTCGTGAAGATAAACATTTTACCTTCATTCGTGATGCTCTATTACATCGAGGGCATGTTTTATTTTCGACATTTATCATCAAAGATGATACAAATCTCATCAACTCCATTTTTTCACTTGTTAAAAATGATCCCAATGGTGTGATGTTCAGCTTCGGTGGTATCGGCTCAACACCTGATGATTTAACCCGACAACTTGCTAGTGATGTCTTTAGTGATGGAGAACTTATTTCTCATCCCCAATTTTACAGTGATATTTTAGAGCGTTTTGGAGATCAAGCATTTCCCCATCGTGTTAATATGGCATTGTTACCAAAAAATTCGGGATTATTGCACAATATTATCAATAATATGTCGGGATTTTATTTGGAAGATCGCTACTTTTTCATGCCCGGTTTCCCTGAAATGTCTCATGCTATGGTAGAGGAGGCGTTGGAGCGTTTTTATCCCAAATCAGTGATAACGTACCGAAAAACTCTCATCGCGCAAACCTCGGAAAATACGTTGATAGAAGTGATGGAAATACTCAATAGTGATGTTGATTTTTCCTCTTTGCCGATGATTAATAACGGACAACCTACTGTTGAAATTTCTATTGCATCCCACGATAAAGAGCTATGTGAAGAAAATTTTGCCCTTTTTGAACGTGATTTGGAACAAAAAAATATAAAATTCGAGATTATTATTTAAGATTATTACTTAAAAAGACGATCTAGTTATATAGAAACTTTTTTAGGGGAAAATTATGATAGGTTATTTAATTATTGCCCTCGTAGTTATGGTCATAGCCTACTTTTTTTATCGGTATTATTTTTTTCAAAAAAATATATCAACATCACATAAACCTCATTTTACACTCAAAATCGAACACGAATAATAGGATTACAAGTAATAATACCGAATGGGTATAACAATTATATATTTTCCTCTTTATCGCGTTCCAATAAAGCCAATATAGATTTTTTATGCATTTTACGGGCAAAATCAATTGCACTTAATCCATGACCATCACGTGCACGAACATCTACACCCAACTCAAGCAGTTTTTTAATCACGTCACTACGCCCATAACAGACAGCTCCCATCAACGGTGTGAAACCACTGCGTCTTGTTGAGGTATTAACATCAAAACCATCAGCAATCAGTTTTTCGATCAACGCGATATTATTATACGTTACCGCTACATCGAAAACACTTACCCCTTCGATATCAGTATGATGAATATCAGCACCATTGTCGATGAGTAAATCGAGAATTTCACTATCACAATGATACCGCATCGCAAAACAAATGACCGACTCACCGTTTTCCTCTACTTCATTAGGATTTCCGCCATTTTTGAGATATTTTTTTACCCCAAGATAATCATTTGCTTTTAATAATCCAATCCATTGTTCCATACAAAATCCATGCAATAATTTCACGTAGTATAACATGTCACCTTCAACTCTACCTCGGTACTCCTATGCTAAAATACACTATTCATTTTACTATAAGAGAGTTTTTATGACAATTATCGAAACAGAAAGTGCATTCAAAGAGTGTGTTAGTGCTATAGCGGGGTCAGATGGGTACAAAAATCCACTCGCATTCGGAATTTGCCGTGTCGATTTCGGGCAACTTGACAGTTCAAAGATATTACAAGCAACATTCCCTCATATCAACTGGAATGAAAACTTCGGCAGTGCTGCAATCTTTATTGCTAATGCACAAGAACAAGGTTACACTATTGATTTTACCGCTGATGAAGTGATTATCCCCGTAACGTTGAAATTTTTAGAGGGGTGTTTAAATGCATTTACCCCTTATGCGGATGAAGCATTCGGTGATGCTCATAAAAATATTCAAGTTGTTTATCACCTCTACAATCAAATCAAAGAGCATGGTATGCGCGATGGCGAGTTTCGTCTTGTTATCCTCTTTAACGATGTAGCGTGTACGAGCGTAGAGGGGACATACCTCAAACTCTACGCACTCTCTACTTCTAAAGCGGCTCTTCGCTCACTTAATCTTAACGGTGCATTCGGTGCATTGCACAATGTCGCATGGTCGGATGGGCAACCAATCGAACTCGAATGGCTTCGTGAAAATGAGATTGAACTCAAATTTGCTAATGAATATCCGAAAATCGATTTCGTCGATAAATTTCCTCGCTATCTCCAACACATTATTCCTGCTAACAATACTCGTATTTTAGATGATTCAAAAGTCCGTTTCGGAGCACAACTTCATGCAGGAACCACCATTATGCCAGGAGCGAGTTATGTTAACTTCAATGCGGGAACTACTGGTGTAAGCATGGTAGAGGGTCGCATTTCAAGCTCTGCTGTTGTGGGTGATGGTTCAGACGTTGGCGGAGGAGCATCAATTCTAGGAGTTCTCAGCGGAACGGACGGTATCCCTGTCACTATCGGTAAAAACACTCTTCTAGGTGCTAACTCGGTGACGGGTATCGCACTCGGTGATGGATGTATCGTTGATGCAGGAATCGCGGTATTAGCGGGAACCAAGTTTGCAGTAAATACCGAAGAACTTACCAAAATCCAAGAAGCAAACCCATCGAAAACCCTCAGCGGTACGAGTTTCAAAGGGAAAGATTTGGTCGGATTGAACGGTATCCATTACCGCCAAGACTCTACCACAGGACAATTGCTCATCCGTCGTTCAACTCGTGAAGTAAAACTTAACGCCGATTTGCACTAACAATAGAATAATTAGTTTCTCTTTCCTCTTCTCTTTTAAGGTGAAGGGGTCTATACTTTTCTCATATTTGATATAAAAGGAGCTTTAGATGATAAGCTCAAATGTCTCTTCATTAATGTCTAATCAAACATACATGAATAATAATGCTTCTAATGTTGCAAATGTTAATACCGATGGATACATTCCACGTAATACGACTATTAGCGAAACAACCAATGGTGGTACTAAAGCGAATACATCAATGGCAACTTCAAATGGAAGTGAAAAATCACAAACTGATCTCACCAAAGAGGTTACAGACCAAATCTCTATCGAAAAAGTGAGTGAAGCCAATGTACAAGCAATCCGTACCCAAAATGAGATGCTAGGTTCACTACTCGATATTAAAGCTTAGAAAGCTTTTTATCGCTTTTCTTTTGTGCAATCGGTAGTGACGGTTTTGTAAAAATATTCATACTGGTAATCGTACTTAAGAGCATATTTTCAAAATCAAAATCTTCGACATCACGACCCAGCTCAAGTGTGCTAATCACTGCTTTTCCAATAACTACCCTACCCTTGACACCTTCTTTATTTTTAGTACGTATTCCCCATATATTATGCATTACCATAACCGTATCATCATACGTACCCACATAAAGGAGAACATGCCCTTTTTTATAGAGTATTGTTTGGAAAGGGATCCCTTTCTCTTTGATAAGGGTCAGTTTCTGGGTATTATTTAAATCTTTGAGTGAAATCACTTCCCCTTTTCGTGCTTGTTCTGCCGAATTACGAGGTAACCAAATCCCAAAAGGGGTAAAATAATCACGTATCATGGAAGAGCAATCACGCTCTTCAAACATACCACCCCAGCCATATGTATTACGTAACAGATTAGAGCCAATTTGATGTAACTCTTCTTTTGTAATCAAACGTATACCGATATGTGCTGCATATTTCGGAACACGCAATTCTCTCACAGCTCCGCTATTATCAATCCATAATGCTTTATACTCCTCATCGGATTCACCGATGGCAGACAACACCATTCCGATACGTGAATAGGTTATAAATTGGTTATCGATACTTTTAAGTGGAATCCTATCTTGTGTGATAAAGAGCTTCTCTTTTTTCTTTAACAAATCAATTTGATCCATTCTAAGGATCGCTATACTATTGGCTTCAACCCAACCAGAAGCGTTATTGGTAAAAACGTATGCCCATGCTCCATCTTGTGAGTAATGGGAGATAAATATAGGCTCATTAAAGGCTATACTGCTATTTTGGAGTAAATCAAACGGATACCCTTCACCCGGTTTTGCTGGATTTTTATAGAGAGGTTTGATCGTCGGCATTACCCGAAGATTCATCCATCGGGTTGTGATTGCAGGCTTATTAACCGTTGAAAAAGCACTAAAATTACTTTGCAATTCCATCTCACGAAACCATGTCGTATCATGTGGCTTTAAATTACTCCCATACCCGCTTTTAAATGCACCTATCGGCCACATAGCTTCTTTGGCACAAATCGGTGCAGTGGTGTAATTCCATGGCCGATAATAGTTGCCTTCAAACTGTTTTTGAATTTCAAAAATCGATTCCTGATTCATACCGTTTTTATCTACGTAAACACTAATATCTTGAGGGAAATTTTCTAAATCATTTGCTTTTTTACCATATTGAGGAATCTCATTTTCTATCTCTTGTACAAAAATTTGCTCATCAGAAGTAACGCTTATATTGTTTTCTTTACAAATAAGCGGAGGGGGTGGAGCTAAAGGAATTTGAGAGATTACAGGAGATTTTGTAGAGCTACAACCAGTAAAAAAAATGATAACTAAAAATACTAAAAATTTATAATGCATGTAAAAATGAAATCCTCTACTAATCTATACTGCCAAAACGACCGACAACACGCCCTATTACCTCTACTTCATCACGACGTGCAATAGAGATAGGGTAATCTTTATTGTCCGAAATAATATCGAGTTTGCCATCAATTCTTACTTGAATACGTTTAATAAAGAGCCCGTGTTCAGTACGAATTGTAAAAATTCCTCCACGACCGACATCGATTTTTGAACGGTTAATAAAAACAATATCGTTATAACTAAAAGAGGGTTCCATGGAATCTCCCGAAACATTAATCGCTTCAATATATCGAAGCTCTTTTTCACCACCTAATGATGCAACAAAATTCTCTTCTAGCATCAACGGTTCAGATTCAAATTCATCGTTATCTGCGCCACCACCAGCTGATGCACTCACCGATGAAAAATAACGAACCATGTAGACTTTATTGGTTGGTTCGATGAGACTTTCAGGAGATTGATTGTATAAAAGCCAATTGATAGCAATAGAGCGTTTGGCACAAAAGTCCAATAACTCATTAAAAGGGATTTTATTGCGCTTTTTCATTGTTGCAAAATTCATCTGTGAAATACCGAGCAACTCCGCAACATCTTTATCGAAAACTTTCTTGTCGGCATATTCGTTGGAAATAACATCTTTAATCATTTCGACAATATCATAAAAACTTTTCATCGTAATTTACCCTCCAAATCCAATTTAAAACACCATTATGCCATATTTTTAGAAATAATATGTCAATTTGCAATATTTTTAATACTATATTTATTTTTTTTCTACACTTTGTCAATAAAAAGTTACTCAAGGAGTAGAAGATGGCAAAGGTTATCAAAAAAGCAAATGGATTTATGACTCGATTTGAGTCACAAATGGAGAAATGGGCATCCCAATTGTTTTAATTACGTTCTATTACTCATCACATTCATCGTCGTTAAACTCTTTTTCCCGTCGTGATAGGTGATAACCTCGAAAGATATAAATGAGGAAAAGGACAAATAGAATGATGATAAGATTATCGACAATTTGAAAAAGCATTACATCCCCTCTTGATACGTGGTAAAGTTTTGTTTGATTGCTTCGTATAAAATTATTCCGGTACTGATAGCAAGATTGAGGCTACGTCCCTCTTTGGTCATCGGGATTGTCATGCATTGTTGTGGTGATGCTAATAAAATTTCAGAGGGGATACCTGCTGTTTCGCTTCCGAAAAAGAGATAATCACCTTCTCTAAATTGGTGGTCGAAATAGGGGATAGTTGTTTTAGTTGTGGCAAAGAAAAAACGCTCGCTGAGTGGGTTTTCGGCAAAAAACTCATCAATATTTTCCCATACACGCAAATCAATCTTATGCCAATAATCCAGACCTGCACGACGAACTGCTTTTTCATCGATATCAAACCCGAGTGGTTTGATTAAATGGAGCGTTGAGCCAGTATTGACACAAAGACGACCAATAGCTCCCGTGTTATTCGGAATTTGCGGTGTTACTAGTACAATATTAAACATTAAAAGATAACTGTGCGATTACTATGGACGAAAATGCGATCTTCCAAAGCCAATTTTAACGCTTTGGAGAGGACTATTTTTTCACCGTCACGCCCTGAGCGTTGCATATCTTCCCAACCGTAAGCATGATCGACATGAATAACATCTTGAGCAATAATCGGCCCTTCATCGAGATGATTATTGACAAAATGGGCCGTTGCACCGATAATCTTAACACCACGCTCATACGCCTGCTTATAAGGATTTGCCCCAATAAATGCCGGTAAAAATGAGTGGTGGATATTGATAATTTTATCTTCATACGCATCAACAAAACGGGGTGTTAAGATACGCATGTATTTTGCTAAAACGATATAATCAAGTTCACCGAAAGAGTGTAAACACTCAAGAACACGTGCTTCGTGAGTATCTCTATCCACTCCTTCATGAGAAACAGTATAAAAAGGGATGTCAAATTTAGAGACCAACGGTTCGAGAAGGTCATAGTTTGAGACTACCCCGACGATGGTTGCATCCAATTCACCTGCTTCATAACGGATGAGAATATCTCCCAACGCATGAGACTCTTTGGTAACCATTAAAACAATCCGTTTTTTTCGCGGTGCAATAACCTCTAAGCGAGATTCTTTTGGTAAAACTGCTAATAGCTCATTTTTAAGTGCATCCATATCTGCTTCACCACTCACCACACTACGCATAAAAAACTTATTATGAGCACGATCTACAAACTCGTTATTAGAGAGGATATTGAGATTTCGATGATAAAAAATATTGGAGACTTTATAAACAAGCCCTTTTTCATCATTACATTGGATTAAAATTCGATACTGTTCCGTCATGCTTTCTCTTTAATCGTCTCTAAACGAGAATCAATAGTGGCTAATAGATACTCTAAAAAATTGAGTGTTAAATCAACTTTTGCTTCAATTTGAACATTATTTGGGGATTGAAACCCTTCAAATAAGACCAAAAGTCGTTCCCTTATCCCATCGAGGATACGAATCTCCTCTTCATTGCGATCACTCTTTTCACTCACTATCTCATTTTTAATTTCTTTAAAAGGGGAGATTTCTTTTGGAGGGACGCTATGGATAACTTTTTCAGGTTCAGTCGTTTCATGAACTGTACTTAGTTGTTCAATCTCTGCAAGTGTTGATAAAATAACGTCTTTTAGTTCCATGCTCTCATTAACCACCTTTCAAATTGAATAAACTCTGCCTCTTCATCCATTTGGACAAAAAACTCTTTCATCTCACTATTAACACCCAAAAACTTTTTACGCATCCCTGAGAGCCGTCGTATAGCAATTTTTGCATCACCGTTGGAGGGATCTTTTTTTAGAATCTCTTTGTATATCTCAAGCGCCTCCTCTTTGAGGCCTTGAAGTTCATAAATATTTGCGAGGGTTAACGTTTGCATTTCGCCGCAAGATTTGCAATGATTGAACCCATTTCAGAGGTGGTGCAAATCTCTTTTGCATCAAATGCTGAAATATCTTTTGTTCGGTATCCTTGAGCAAGTGCTTGTTTGATACCATAATCAATACGATCCGCCGCCGTGTTTTCACCCAAAGCATAACGGAGCATCATTGACGCACTCGCTATTGTTGCGATAGGGTTAGCAATCCCCTGCCCTGCAATATCGGGAGCAGAACCGTGAATCGGCTCATAAACACCAATCTTCGCCCCAACCGAAGCAGAAGGGAGAAGCCCGATAGAACCGGAGAGCATACTCGCTTCATCACTCAAGATATCTCCGAAAATATTACCAGTGAGTATGACATCAAATTGTTTCGGATCACGAATCAACTGCATCGCCGCATTATCGACATACATGTGTGAAAGGGCTACTTCAGGATACTCTTTTGAGACTTCGATAACCACTTCACGCCACAATTGGCTTACATCTAATACGTTTGCTTTATCAACCGAACACACTTTTTTAGAGCGCTCCATCGCAATTTTAAAGGCAACGTGAGCGATACGCACCACTTCATCACGGCTATAGACCATCGTGTTCCATCCACGATTCTCATCACGCCCTTTCGGTTCACCAAAATAGATACCGCCGATCAACTCACGCACCACCATCAAATCAACACCTTTGACTATTTCTGGTTTGAGTGAGCTTGCATTGATGAGTTCATCATACACATTAGCAGGACGAAGGTTAGCAAAAACTCCTAACTCTTTACGGAAACGGAGCAATCCACTCTCAGGACGTTTTTCACGTGGAAGAGAATCCCATTTTTCTCCACCGATAGCACCAAATAGTACTGCATCACTCGCAAGAGAGACATCAATCGTCTCTTGAGGAAGCGGGTCTCCTACCGCGTCATACGCGCATCCACCCATCAACACCTCTTGGTAATTAAACTCGATATCTTCACACGCTGCAACTGCATCCAGAACTTTGGTTGCTTCATCAATAATCTCAGGACCGATTCCGTCCCCTTTGATTAGGGCAATAGTATATTTTTTCATTATTTTGTCTCTCCTGAAGCAATTTCAACTTGCGCATAATTCATTAAACCGCCCGAACTGATAAGCTCTTGCATAAACGGCGGGATTGGGATAAAGTTGTACACTTTTCCATTTGTAGTGTTGGTGATTGTCCCTGCATCCATATCGATGCTGACCGATTCACCCTCTTTGATCTCTAAACTCTCAGGAAGTTCAAAAATCGGCAAACCCATATTGAAAGCATTACGATAAAATATACGGGCAAACGTCGGAGCGATAACAGCAGCAACACCAGCCGCTTTAAGTGCGATAGGGGCATGTTCACGTGATGAACCGCATCCGAAGTTTTCATCGGCGACGATAATGTCACCCGGAGTCATTTTACTCACAAATGTCGGATCAGCATCTTCCATAACATGTTTTGCAAGCTCTTGCGGGTTAGAGGTATTGAGATAACGGGCAGCTATTATGAGGTCGGTATCGATATCTTTACCGAAATTCCACACTTTCCCTTCGATTTTTTGCATCACTAAATCCTGATAATATGAATTAATTTTGCGCATTATAGCCAAGAAGTCATTTGAAGAGTTTTAAAAGGGGTTCAATAATCTCTATTATCAAACCAAAAGTTTCTAAAAGATATAATTGCGAAAAATAAAACTAAAGGACTTTGATTTGAGAAGTCATTTTTGTACCGATTTAAGTGAAAAAAATGTTGGTGAACAGGTCATTTTATGTGGCTGGGCAAACAGCTATCGTGACCATGGCGGAATCGTTTTTATCGATTTACGCGATAAAAGCGGTTTGATTCAACTCGTATGTGATCCTGCTGATAATGCGCATGCACACAAACTCGCGAGTGACGTACGGGATGAGTTTGTCCTTATCGCTCACGGAACTATTCGTGCACGTGGTGAAGGTCTTGTAAATCCACGCCTCCAAACGGGTGCTATTGAAGTAGTGGTTAGTGAGTTGATTATCGAAAATCGCTCTGAGCCTGTTCCGTTTGTAATTGGTGATAACACTGTAGGTGAAGAGACACGTCTTAAATACCGTTATTTGGATTTGCGTAACCCTTCGATGTACAACACGTTTAAACTCCGCTCAAAAGCGGCGATTGCAGCACGCAATGTCCTCGATTCTTTAGGATTTTTGGAAGTCGAAACCCCTATTCTCACCAAATCAACCCCTGAGGGAGCACGTGATTATCTCGTCCCTAGCCGTGTCCATGAGGGTGAGTTCTACGCCCTCCCTCAATCACCTCAACTTTTTAAACAGCTGTTGATGGTGGGTGGATTTGATCGTTATTTCCAAATCGCAAAATGTTTTCGTGATGAAGATTTACGTGCTGATCGTCAACCTGAATTTACCCAAATCGACGTTGAAATGAGCTTCTGTAACCAAGAAGACGTTATCCGCGTTGCCGAAGAGTTGATTACTGGAATGTTTGCTGCGGCTGATCATGAAGTTCATGCACCGTTCAATCGTATCAAATACTCCGATGCAATGGAGTGGTACGGATCAGATAAACCTGATCTTCGTTATGATCTTAAAATGATTGATGTCATCGATATCTTTGCACGTTGTGATAATGAAATTTTTACTAGCATCGCTGCTAACCCGAAAATGAATCGTATCAAAGCCCTCCGCGTTCCGGGAGCTGATTTAGTATTCTCGAAACGTGAAATGAAAAGTTTCGAAGATTATGTCCGTAAATTCGGTGCAAAAGGTCTCGGATACTTTCAAATGAAAGAGGATGGTCTCAAAGGACCGTTGGAAAAATTCTTTAGTGCAGAAGATTTACAACTTCTCGTAGATCGTACAGAACTTCAAGTAGGTGACGTCGTTTTCTTCGGTGCGGGGGATAAAAAAACCGTATGGGATTATATGGGTCGTTTCCGTATCTTTATTGCTGAACATGAAAAAATGAACCTTATTGATAAAGATCGCTTCGAATTTGTATGGGTTGTTGATTTCCCGATGTTCGAAATCGAAGAGGGTCGCGTCAAAGCACTTCATCATCCATTCACCATGCCACGTGATTTGAATCACGAGCACCTCGAAGACATCGAATCGATCGCCTATGATATCGTCCTCAACGGAACTGAGCTCGGTGGTGGATCGATCCGTATCCATAAACAAGCACTGCAAGAACAAATTTTCTCCCTTCTTGGAATCGGTGAAGAGGAAGCTCAAGAGAAATTCGGGTTCCTACTCGATGCATTGAAATTCGGTGCACCGCCACATGGTGGATTTGCCATCGGATTTGATCGTTTTATGATGCTATTGTCCAAAAAAGATAGTATCCGCGACGTTATCGCATTCCCAAAAACTCAAAAAGCATCATGTATCATGACTCAAGCGCCAAGTCCTGTGGAGTTGAATCAACTACGTGATTTACATATACGTTTGCGTGAAAGTAGTAAATAACCTATGAAAAAGCTTTTTTTGATCATCGGAGCACCGGGTTCAGGAAAAACTACCGATGCGGAGCTTATTGCCGCACGAAACAGCGATCAAGTAGCACACTATTCTACCGGTGATTTGCTTCGCGCTGAAGTTGCCAGTGGAAGTGATCGTGGTCAACGTATCGATAGTTTTATTAGTAAAGGACTTATTGTCCCTATTGAAATTGCAATTGAAACAATTACCAATGCGATAAAAGAAGCTTCGGCTGATGTTATTCTTTTTGACGGTTATCCACGTTCATTTGAACAAATGAATGAACTAAATAAATTCTTGCAAAACGACACTTCTATTAAACTCCTTAGCGTTGTTGAAGTTGTAGTAAGCGAAGAGGTAGCACGTGATCGTGTATTGGGACGTTCTCGGGGAGAGGATGATAAAGTCGAAGTTTTTAACAATCGGATGAGTGTTTATACAGAGCCTTTATCTATTATTCAAACTTTTTATGAAGAAAAAAATCTTCTACAAAAAATAAACGGTGAACGTTCCATTGAAGCTATAGTCGATGAGATGGAAATATTTATCAAATCAAAAATTTAATATAGGATAATATCAAATGAAAATCATTCTTTTGGGCGCACCAGGTGCAGGAAAAGGGACACAAGCACAGTTTTTGACGAAAGCATTCGACATTCCTCAAATCTCTACAGGCGATATGCTTCGCGCTGCGATTAAAGCGGGAACAGAACTGGGAACATTGGCAAAATCATTTATGGATTCAGGTAAACTGGTTACCGATGAAATCATCATCGGTCTTGTTAAAGAGCGTATTTTAGAAGATGACTGTAAAAATGGGTTTTTACTTGACGGTTTCCCGCGTACCGTTCCACAAGCCGACGCCCTCAAAGAAGCAGGTGTTGCTATCGATGCTGTTGTCGAGATTGACGTTCCTGATTCAGAAATCGTTAATCGTATGTCCGGTCGTCGTGCTCACCTCGCATCGGGTCGTACTTATCATGTTGTTTATAATCCTCCAAAAGTAGAAGGGAAAGATGATGAAACGGGTGATGATTTAGTTCAGCGTGATGATGACAAAGAAGAGATTGTCCTAGACCGTCTCCGTGTCTATCATGAATTGACGCAACCGCTTGTCGCTTATTATCATGGTGTTTCAGACAGCGACAGTTCTGTAAAATACATTCGCATTGATGGAACTCAGAAAATCGACGTGGTTGAAAAAGAGATTTTAGAAAAACTTCAATAATTAATTTTAAGCTTGATTTTTTATTAATATATAACCTACTCCAAAAGTAGTTTTTATATTAAGCTCAGGTAGCTTTTTTCTAAGGCTACTTACTAAATCTCTAATAGTTATTATTGACACTTTTTTTTCTTCCCAAACTGCTATTTTAATTTCATTAATTGTTAATGTACGATTGATATTATTCATAAATAAATCTAGTAATTTTTTTTCTACTCCAGAGATTACAAAAGGTACATTTCGAATAAAAATTTCTTTACTTGATACTTCATAATAAATTTCATGGTTATATACTATATGATTTTTGTCTGGTATTATTATTTTATTTTGAACTTTTCTTGCAAGATTAATAGCTATTTGAATATCTGATTCTTTAATTGGCTTGACTATATAGCTGTAAGGATTCGTTGAGAGAGCTTCGTGTATAGTGTTTTGATCATTGTAAGCACTCACAAAAAATATTGTTGGTTTTTGAGGCATAAATACTTTTTTAACGACACTAATGCCATCAAGGGAACCTTGTATATTAATATCCATAAAAATAAGATTTGGTTTGTGTTGCGTCAATATATTGATTGCATCATCGCTGTTATAACAAACTCCTACTATATTTTCGCCCATATCTAAAACTATTTTTTTAATAAATAGTGACACAAGCGGCTCATCTTCAACTATGAGCACATTTAATTTTCCCCAATTTTTCATTAATCATACACTTTCATTAAATATGATTTTAAGTTGCGTTCCGGATTCTGAGGACAAAGTGATTTTTGCGTTATTTTTATGAACATACGCGTAAATCAACTCAAATCCAAGCCCATGATTATTTTTATGCTTATCTACTTCAAATCCAATTCCATTATCCAAATATTCAAATATGAATTTGTCCTTTTCTTTGTAAAAATCTACATGAATGGAGGGCTTATCTATTGAATCAAAGGCATATTTATGACTGTTGATAATTAGTTCATTTAAAATAAATCCTATTGCAATAGATAAATCATATTTAATAACGATATCTTCTATATTAGGACAATACATAATTCTCTTCTCTTGCACTACAAAAGTCTCTATAATTCCTTGAATATATGTTTTAATATTTACAGAATCAATATCTGATACTTTAAATAGATCATGTAAAGAAGATATAGAATAGATTCTTTTCATGGTTTGCTCTATAACCAGTAATGCATTTTTATCTACAATAGATTCTTTTTGCACCGAAAGAAAAGTCAAGATAAACTGAAAATTATTTTTTACTCTATGATGTAGTTCATTAATCATCAAACTTAAAGCATTTGTTTGTTCATCAACTTTGTTTTGTAATTGAGTGTTAAATGCTCTTGATTGAATGGATAGGATTGAAATGGATATTAAAGTAACGGTTGTAACAATGATAAAACTTTGCAAAAGAAGAAGTGAGTGGTTTATGTTCTGAACGTAAAATGGACCGCTCTTATGTACCGTCATAATGACCGCCACAACCGAGACAATAAATATTGCCAGATAGGTATGTATCTTTTCAAAATTTAAAGCAAACAAAAGCAAGATTGGCCACGACAAATACACTAATGGGTAAAAAGAATATTTCCCAGCAAAAAAGAATCCAAAGCTGAACAAAGTAATAAATGTTAGAATCAAATAAAATAATACGAGTAAAAATAGTAGTTTAAATTCTATTTTTCTCAGGTTCCATGTTGGATTCCATAAATGTACCATAGGTGTAATCAATAATATTCCTGCCGTATCTCCTAGTAACCACGTTATCCATGTTTCTAGAAACGATTTTTCTGAAATAAATTCACCTAAATAAAGGGCTGAAACTCCTATTGAGCTGCTTATCAAACATATAAAAAAAATGTTTGAGCTAAACAACAAAAATGAATTTACTGAATGAAAAATATCTTTACCAATAATGCGATTTATTAACCAAGCACCTGCAATTGCTTGTAATAAAATTCCAATACTAACGCTAATTCCTATCCAAAAGATACTTAATTTTATTGTTGCAAAATCAGTATTAATGATAGGCTCAATCGTTATTAAAAATGCACCTATAAAAATTCCAAGCCATGCTTTTCTCTGAAAGATTAACGCCATTGAAAGAGCAAAGCCTGAGGCTGGCCAAACAGGCGTTGCAATACCGGGTGGAATAGCAACAATATGTCCAATATAACCGAATAAAAAATAGATCATAACAATCCATATGGTTATAAGGGGTTGTTGATTCATAAAATATTCCCTAAATTAATTTCAATATATTTTGATTTTTTTTATTTATATTGTACAGTAATAAAAAACAATATTCTTTTTTTATTAATAAATTATTAGATTTTTTATAAAATTACAATTTAATTTTCTAAATTAGTTCTCTGAATAATTAGATTGCCACGCTTCGCTCACAATGACATTCTCCCGTCACTGCGAGGTTTTGAAAAACCGTGGCAGTCCATAAGAAGTTTAATCAAAGGTCTTAAATATAATATATTAGCAATAGTGCATCATAGCAACATCGAAAGTTAGATAAACTGACCCCGTATACCCTATAGGGCACAAGAACCTCTTTGAGGTCCACGGGATCTCTCTAGTGGATTAGCGAACCTGCAACACAACATAATAGTTGGTGTCGTCGGGGTCACTATCAACATAACCGTAGTACAGACCCATCAGGGCGTGCCCATTCGTACTGGGAGTAGCAGACCAGTACGCATAATCCTGCCATCCCGCAGGGGTTCCGCTCGTACCCACTCCAGTATTATGAGCATCCCATACAGCGGCTAAGTCAGTGTAAGATGTTAGATTATCGTTTAAAGAGTACCATGCTCCCTCATTGGCTAATCCTGTTCCTGTAGTCAGGAGAACAACACTAACCCCATTGATAGTGGCGTAGCGGTAGTCATTGGTCGTGCCGTAAGCTCCATCATAATTTGCTACTGTAGTGTTGACCGTGCCGTTAATATCATGGTTAAAGAGTCCATCAAGAATGTCATGAGTGGTGATGTCCAGACCTCCGTTAAGGCTTCCTATATTTGCATTCGTTCCATCACCCGATCTATCCCAATAGTAAAACCATTTACCTCCCACATGGACAGGGGCGATAAGGAAACCGTACGTTGCTCCTAGATCGATTACATCATTCATAACACGAAGTGTCACGTTTTGGTCGGTGTGGTTGTTAGCCGTATCCGTTGCCGTAATGGTGAGGTTGTAATCATTATGTGCTCCGCTGATAGTCGGAAGAGCTTTAAAGGTTACATTACCATCGGAAGCGATGTTAAACAAATCGTTACTTCCTACTCCTGTAGCGAGGGTATAAGTGATATTAAGATCATTATTCGCCGTAGCATCATAGACGATAGTCGAGGTGGTGAAGTTCCCATCGAGCAGATCATCCGCTACCGTAGCAGAGCTAAAGACGGGAGCAGTGGCGGTAGGTGTTGTCGTTGCACTTCCTCCACCGCATCCGAGGAACAATAATCCTGAGAGTATCAGGGTGGTTAGTATTTTTACACTTTTAAGATTCATTGGGATTCCTTAGTTTTGTTTTTAGTTGTCATTCCCTCTCTGAAAGTGGAAACAAGCGGAAGTCTCTCTCGTGGGCTAACGAACCTGCAAGGCAACAAAAACGTTGTAGGTGTCGACGCTGTACCCGACAGCACCACCATATAGAACCACATCGGCGTGCCCATTGGTACTCGGTGTGGCCGAGCAGTAATAACCACTGACACCACTCCATCCTGCTGGCATTCCACTGGTTTGGTAGCCCGTGTTGTGTGCATCCCAGATAGCGGCGAGATCAGTATAAGCACCGTTATCGTTTAAATAGTATGATGTTGGCTCATTAACCAACCCTGTCCCACTCGTTGGTAGAGCGAGATTAACCCCATTGAGAGTGGCGTAGCGGTAATCATTAGTCGTGCCGAAGAGTCCGTCAACGTTTGCCACTGTAGTGTTTACCGTTCCGTTGATGTCATGGTTAAAGATTCCATCTAGGACATCGTGGGTCGTATAATCCACTCCGCCATTGAGGATTCCCGTGTCGGCGCTCGTTCCATCACCGCTTCGATCCCAATAGTAAAACCATTTACCTCCTACGTGGACAGGAGCGATAAGGAAACCATACGTTGCTCCTAAATCGATTACATCATTCATAACACGAAGTGTCACGTTATGGTCGGTGTGATTGTTAGCCGTGTCGGTTGCGGTGATGGTGAGGTTATAATCATTATGTGCTCCACTGATAGTCGGAAGAGTCTTAAAGGTTACATTACCATTCGAAGCGATATTAAACGAATCGTTATTTGCAATACCCGATGCGAGGGTATAGATGACATTGACATCATTATCCGCTGTTGCGTCATAGACGACAGTGGAGGTGGTGAAGTTCCCATCGAGTATATCATCGGCTACGGCAGCAGAACTAAAGACGGGGGCAGTGGCGGTAGGTGTTGCAGTCCCACCACCTCCGCCACCGCATCCGATGAAAAACATCCCTGAGAATATCAGGGTGGTTAAGATTTTTGTATATTGAAATTTCATAAAATTCCTTAGTTTTGTTTTTTAGTTGTCATTCCCACTCGAAGAGTGGTAACGAGGGGTCAATACACTACAACACCTGGAGTACGACATACCTGCTGTTGTTGTCGCTGAGACCGAAGACCATGGCGTATATTAGATCCACAACGCCGTGCCCATAGGTACTCGGCGTAGCAGACCAGTAATTGCTACCCGGCCATCCCGTTGGCGTTCCACTCGCTATGTAACCGCCATTAAATGCATCCCAAATAGCAGTGAGATCGGTGTAAGCTCCGTTATCGCTTAGTGAGTACCCGCTCGTTTCATTGGCTAATCCTGTCCCTGTAGTAGGAAGGGCAACTTGTACACCGTTGATCGTCGCATAGCGGTAGTCGTTGGTGGTACCGTAAGCTCCGTCATAGTTAGCCACTGTGGTATTTACCGTACCGTTGATATCATGGTTAAAAAGCGCATCAAGAACATCATGGTTCGTAACGTCAACTCCACCGTTGAGGCTTCCCGCGTCGGCACTAGTTCCATCCCCGCTTAGGTCCCAATGGTAAAACCATTTTCCCCCTACATGTACAGGGGCGATAAGCAGTCCATACGTTCCCAAATTGATTACATCATTTATAACACGCAGTGTCACGTTTTGGTCAGTGTGGTTGTGGGCTGTATCGGTGGCACGGATGGTGAGGTTATAATCGTTGTGTGCTCCGCTTACGGTAGGAAGAGCTTTAAAGGTAACATTACCATCGGAGGCAATGTTAAACAAATCGTTACTTCCTACTCCTGATGCTAGGGTATAGGTGACGTTAATATCATTATCTGCCGTAGCATCATAAACGACTGTAGAGGTGGTGAAATTACCATCGAGCAAATCATCCGCTACCGTAACAGAACTAAAGACAGGGGTAGTGGTATCTGTAGAAGCAGGTGTTGCAGTCCCACCACCTCCGCCACCGCATCCGATGAAGAACACGCTTGCGAGTATCAGGGTGGTTAAGATTTTTGCACTTTTAAGATTCATAGGGATTCCTTGGTTTTGTTATTGAGCTGTAGACCACGATGGCGTTCTAGGCTACTTACGGTTGTAGGCTTGTATATATGAGCGTTATTACTTTGAACCCCACGATGGTGCTTAACAACTTTTACTGGTTCTAATGCAAATGCAGAGCTAACCGTTAATGCAAATACAACAACACCTATTGATATTTTTTCTAATAAAACCATTGACATTAGCTCTCCTCGATGTT